>CAYTGY010000043.1:0-16658 GCA_964437265.1 uncultured Spirochaetaceae bacterium
GAGAACACCACCTACTACACCTGGACCTATCCCCGGTTCATCTACAACCGTCTCTACTATCAGGTCTACAACAAGAAGGGCGACGGCTACTTCCGGTTGCTCGAGGAGCGCAACCGCTTCAACGCCGAGTTTCGATATCAGTTTCTGGCATCCGGCCAGGAAGCACGGCGCGGCTATCCCGCCGACTACGCGGGGATTGCGCGCGCCTACCGCGACTATCTCCACAACAACGGTGGCCTCCCTACCCGCGCGCCCGAAGTACATGAGAACATTCCGCTCAGGCTGGATTTTCTCATGGCCGACGTCCGGGACAGCGTCATCGGCATGACGCACGAGGTCACGACGACGATTGCGCAGGTAGAAGCGATTGTCACAGACCTGACCGCCGGCGGCGTCTCTGAGCTCTCCGTGGGTCTCATGGGATATGCGCGCGGCGGCACGGTGCTCTCCAAACCCGGTTCCGTCCGGCTCCTTCCGCGCGTTGGCCGGGCCGGCGAGTTCAGCGAGACAGTTGATCGTCTGACCAGCCGCGGCATAGATGTCTCACTGGGCCGCGACTACGCCACCGTTGGCGAGGGGCAGATCCTTCCCTGGGGGAACGTCATCCGCGGCGCAAGCGGATGGTACAACGAGCTGGTCACCTTCCAAGCGAACGCCCCGGTGAACACCTTCTACTTCGCTCGCCCAACTCGCATCGTGGAGTGGCTGCACCGTGAGGCAACTCAGATACGCACCCTGGGCGCGACCTCAATCACCGTGGACGGGATTGGCTCCATGCTGCTGAGCGACTACTCGGAGACGCCGCCGGTCACGGTCACGGAGGCGAGCGCGCGGTACCGGGAAGCGCTGGCGGCCGAACGCGAGCATATGCGGATCAACGTGGTCAGCCCCAACCAATACCTCTGGCCGGAAACGGACCGCTTTCTCCAGGCGCCGCTCTTTCCCACCCAGTATCTGGTTGAGACGGATACAGTCCCGCTCCTTCAACTGGTCCTCCAGGGCTCAATGGAGATATACGGCCCGTACTCGAACTTCTCCTTCTATAGCGATGCCGACGTGGTGCGGATGATCGACTACAACGTCTATCCGAGCTTCTTGGTGACCGCCGAGTCGGCGCATCTGCTGCTGATGACCAACTCCGCCGAGTTCTACTCCACCGAGTACTCGATCTACCGCGACCTCATCTTGAGCGTGTACGGCCGTGTCAATGCGGCGCTCAGAGAGGTGATTGGCGCATCATGGATTGGGCGGCGCGTGGTCAGTCCGGGAGTGATTGTCAACAGCTACGACAACGGAGTGCAGATTGTGATCAACTATACCGAGTCGCCAACCGTCTACCGTGGGGCAACGGTGCCGGCGCGTGAGGCACGCGTTTACCGCGGCTCAGGAGGCACACCATGAGCAGACGGCATGAGAACCTCTCCGGCTACGGCTTTCTGGCGCCCTGGCTTGTGGGCTTTGTGCTGTTCACCGTCTTCCCGCTTTTGTACACCGTCTTCCTGAGCTTCAACGACGTGCGGCTCACGGTTCAGGGCTGGCAACTGACGTGGGTGGGTATTGAGAACTACACCGCGGCGCTCCTTCGCAACACCACCTTCGTTCCGGGACTCTTGGAGTTCTTTCTCATTGGGCTCGTGTACGTTTCCGTGATCCTGATCATCTCCTTCATCCTTGCGCTCATCCTCAACCGGACACTCCCCTTCCGGCTCATGTTCCGTCTGATCTTCTTCCTGCCGGTGATCATTCTCTCGGGCTCGGTCATGCACCAGCTCATCGATTCGGGCAGCACGCAGATGGTTACCGACCTCACACAGCTCATGATCTTCCGAGTGATTCGGAGCTTCAGCCGGCCGCTGGCTGCAGGTGTGGAGCTCCTGCTGGAGAACTTCATCATGATTCTCTGGTTCACCGGGATTCCGATCATCCTCTTCCTGAACATTCTCCAGAAAATCAACCCCAGCGTGCTTGAAGCCGCAAGGATTGACGGCGCGACCGGCTGGCAGATCTTGTGGAAGATCATCATCCCCACGGTGCGGCCCGTGGCACTCACCGCAGCCGTCTTCACGATTGTTCAGGTGGGTCTTTTCCCGGTCAATCCGGTCCAGGAGTTGATTCGGGACGCATCCTTCAACACGGCCACCGGGTTGGGAATTGCGAGCACCTTTTCCTGGCTGTACAGCATGGTCCTGCTCGCGCTCATCGGCATCGCGTTCCTGCTGTTGCGACAGCGGGAGGAGGAACAGGTATGAGCCCATCCAAGCGATGGTTCAGAGAGGCGTCCAGGAGGCGCTTCCGCCGGGCGCTCTTTAATGACGGTTTGATCACCAAGGTTGCACTGGTTGCGTTCCTTGTCGCCGTCTCCTATGTCTTCCTCTTTCCATTGCTCAAGATGATCTCCATGTCGCTCATGAGCGAGGCCGACCTGGTGAACCCGGAGGTGGACTGGATCCCACAGAATCTCACCCTCCGCAGCTATCGGGTAGCCGCACGGGTACTAGAACTGGGAACCACGCTGCTCAATTCGTTCTGGTTCACGTTTACCCTTGCGACGGCGCAAACGGCCGTCTCCGCGATGGCCGCGTTTGCGCTCGCGCGCTACGCGTTCGCCTTCAGACGCTTCTGGTTCTTCATGGTGCTTGTTTCATTCATTGTGCCGGTCCCGATGGTCATCATCCCGCGCATCATGCTCTTTGTCACCATCCAGGACGCTACCGGACTCAAGATGATTGGGACCATCTGGCCGCAGCTCTTCACCGCCATGGGCGGACAGGGGGTGTATTCGGCAATCCTGATCCTCATCTTCTACAACTTCTTCCGGCTCATCCCGCGTAGCTTGGACGAAGCCGCACGAATAGACGGCGCGAACTCGCTGCAGGTTTTCTATCACATCTTCCTGCGGCTCTCCGCCCCAACGCTATTTACCGTATTCCTCTTCAGCTTTCTCTGGAATTGGAATGAGACGTATATCACCACAACCTTTGTCCGCACCTCAGTAAAGCTGCTCACGCTCCAGCTGGCGGTCTTTGATAGCGCATTTGAGCGGATCGCCGGCACGCTGCCGGAGATGTCAGACGGGGCACGGATCAACGAAGCGTACAAGATGGCCGCCACCTTCATCTCGATTGCCCCGCTGCTGGCGCTCTACAGCGTTGTCCAGCGACGCTTTATCCAGGGTATCGAGCAAACCGGTATAACAGGAGAGTAGATGAGTAACCCTATTGCACGGCCCAACTGCATCATCGCCCGCCGGCTGACTGCCCTATCCGCACTCCTCGTTGTTGGCCTTGCAGCCTGCACATCAACCGCGCCTCCGGACTCCTCGGGTAGCTTCGCCTCAGGAAGCCTCCTCCCGCCAAGCAGCGAACGGGCCACCGGTCAAGCCCCGGAGGAGCAGGTCGAGGTACGCTCGCCAGACCCGCCTCCGGAGCCCCAGTGGGAGCTTGTCTGGTCTGACGAGTTCGACTATGACGGGCTTCCCAACCCGGAGAAGTGGAGCTATGACACCGGCGGACACGGGTGGGGAAACAACGAGCTCCAGTACTACACAAGCGGTGACAACGCGATAGTCCGTGACGGGAAGCTGGTCATTGAAGCACGCCGCGAGCAGCGCGGCCGAAACGAGTACACCTCCACCCGCTTGGTAACGCGAGAGAAGGGTGATTGGCGCTATGGGCGCGTCGAGGTTCGCGCGCGCATCCCCGCCGGAAGAGGAACGTGGCCGGCGATCTGGATGCTTCCCACCGACTGGGAGTACGGCGGCTGGCCGGCGTCAGGCGAGATTGACATCATGGAGCACGTGGGCTACGAACAGGGCGTAGTCCACGGCACCATACACACGGATCGCTACAACCATATGAAGGGCACCCAGCAAGGCGGCTCCATCTACCTGTCCAACGTCTCAGAGGAGTTTCATACCTACGCCGTTGAGTGGTACGAAGACCGGATTCGCTTCCTGGTGGACGACGAACTCTACTACCGCTTCTCTCCCGGTGTCTATCTCCTGGATCCCACGTTCCGGGAATGGCCGTTTGACCGCCGGTTCCATCTGATCCTCAATGTCGCCGTGGGCGGCAACTGGGGTGGCGCCCACGGCGTGGATGAGACCGTCTGGCCGGTGGCGATGGAAGTGGAGTATGTGCGCGTCTATCAAGATACGAGCCGCCGGCCTGAATAGAATGAACCGAGGGAAAGGGGAGACAAGATGTCCACAAGCGTGCTGATCAATGAGACACGGATCCTGCGGGAGGTTTGGATCTCACCCGGCATCTCCCGCATTGGGCTGGCGCGCTCGCTCGGCCTCAGCAAATCCGCGGTCACCAAGATTGTGGGCGGATTTCTGGAAGAGGGCCTGCTGGTGCTCGCCGAGACCCCGGACGTGACGAACTGCAAGGGCCGCCGCCCGACCGGCCTCTACCTCAACGGAGATCTGGGGGTGGTTCTTGGAATCGAGATCCAGACCGACCGGTGGTTCGCTGTGGCGCACGACCTTCAGGGCAATCGCGTGGACACGCTGGAGCCCCAGCCGATCCGCCCGGAGATCGACGTGATGGACGCAATAAGCGAGGCGATCAACGCCTCTCGCGAGCGGCAGCGCGCAAAGGGTCGACGAACGCTGGGCGTGGGAATCGGTCTCTCCGGCCTGGTGGACCCGTACGAGGGGATCATTCTCTCCTCCAACCCGCTGGGTGTACGCGCACCACTCAACGTGGCCTTCCCGCTTCAGGCTGCGCATGGTCTCCCGCTGGTCATCGAGAATGACGCGAACTGCTGTTCGTGGAAGACCATGTTGGAGCGGGGTTCGGATCGCGACCGCAACTTCATCTCGCTCCTCGGCGAGCTACGCCCAACACGCCACGCGCCGGCCGACGGCTTCTCAGAGGTGATGGGGGTAGCCGTGGGCCTGGGCATCGTCATAAAGGACAGCGTGCTGCACGGCAACGGATTCTCCGCCGGCGAGTTCCAGAGCGTGTTCAAGCGAATTGATAGCCCAACACAGTTCAACATCCTGCTCGACCGGCTTCCTGACCTGCGTCGCGACAAGCGTCTGTGGCGAAAGGTCATGACGGAGCTGGCGCGCAATCTCTCGCTTCTGGTGAACGTCCTCAATATGACCAGCGTCATCATCTTTGGCGATTTTGCGCGCTACTCGGATCCGCTGGTTGACCTCCTGCATGAGGAGATTCAGAGCAACTGGCTGTACGACAGCGAGGTGCGCTGCGCGGTCCTTGTGGACAACGACACCACGCACGCGGTGGCATCAGGCGCAGCGGCGTTCCTGCTCCACCGGATCTTCTGGCGCCCCGATGTATGGGATGGGGCTCAATCCGAGTACCCGGAGGGTATTGACCTATTACGGACGGCGGTCGCCGCAAGCCGCTGATGCCGGAAGCCCCAACTGCCGGCGCGGACCGACTCGCCGATCGAAGCCGGGATCCTCTCTTCCGGACCGATCCGCCTTACGGATCCAGACGACATTGAACGCTAGTATGCGGCACACTTCGCGCATGCAGACCGGCGACGGCTTGGGGCGGTCATCAGGAACGACCTTCGGATCCGAGAGGTCCTGCTGGCTCCGGTCAAGCGCGATGAACTCCCGTTTGGTGTCGTCTGAGTCTCCGCTACCGCCCCGCTGAACGCAGCCGGCATTGCGTACCGGCGTACCGTGGGTGCGGTGATCTCCGCCGCGTATCAGACATCAGATTCCCAGCTCCTGGACGCGCTCAGATCGCTCGCGCTCGCAAACGCAGACACGGCCGTGGTGCTCGCGGACGCCGAAGGTAACCTGCTCGATGTGAATAGAGCCGATATGGCAACCCTTGGCTTCGAGAGTCAAGAGGCAGCGGCCGGTCATCTGGACAATCTTGCGGCCTGCCTTCCCGGACGAGACCAGCTTGATAACGCTGACGAGGTACCGGCCAGTTTCTACTTCTCAGATGCCTCCGGCAGCGAGACAACTTGCGAGGTCAGCTCGGAATCGCTCAGCGATGCGGACGGACGATCGGGAAGGCGGCGATCTGCGGGCAAGAATACGACGCAATTTCCTTGGACACCGGTACCCCCCGGCGACCAGCGAAAACAGTCATTGTCGCCGGATCCGGGCGTGGGCACGGCTACCCGCCGGACCGGCTCCTGACCGACCGCAGTGATCAAAACTACCCAATGAGGAACCTGGCGATCTGGTGCTCCAGATCCTGCACCGCTTCGCGGCTCTGGATGTCTGCGTCCTGGAGCGACGCCGAGACCTGCTGTAGCTTCTCCGCGGTGACGGTCAGCGGAGCAGAGTCCTCGCGGATCGTCGCCGACATCGTGCCAAGCTCATCCGATATCGCCCGCAGCTGCTCTATCTGTTCACGCATTCGGATTGCTGAGTCGTTCACATCTGCGGTCTGTTGCTGCACGCTTGAGATTGCGATATCAAGTTGCTGAGTTCCGGCGCTCATCTCCTGGCTCCGAGCGCTAACCTCCCGCATGCTCCGCGTCAGGCCTCTCACCTCAGATCGGATCTCCACGAAGTGCTGCACGGTCTGCTCCATTGCTTCCAGGGACTCCCGCACGCCCGTGGTGAACCTGCCGATGATCTCCGAAGACTCCTTGACGCTTCGGCCGGCCTGTTCGGAAAGAGAACGGATCTCATCGGCGACCACCGCGAATCCCTGTCCGGCCTCTCCGGCATGAGCAGCCTCAATCGCCGCGTTCATGGATAGGAGGTCCGTCTGCTGTGCGATGCTCTTGATCATCGTGTTGATCTCCAGCATTCGGTCGGTCATCTCATGCGTGGCCTTCAGTCCTGAAGCGGTGTTGTCAAGCCGGGATTCACCATCTTCAGACAGCTGCTCGAGTCGCTGGGCCCGTTCAAGCTGACTGCCGAACTCCTGTGCAACCCGTTGAAGCGACTCGGTCATTTGGTGAACCGCAGCGTTTGATTGCTCCATGGCGCCGGCCTGCTCCGCCGCCGCCTGGGTAACCTTCGCGGAGAAGTCGTCCGCATCCGCGGTTTGTTGATTCATGCTCCTCACGTGCGCGTCCAGGAGGTCGGCGCTGGAGCGAAGGTGCGTACTAATCGTCGTCAGCTCTGCCACGCTGCGGTTCGATTCCTGTGCTGTGGCGGTGACAGCCACGGCCCCCGCTGATGTCTTTACAATGGCCGATTGGGTACGGCGGAGCACGTCGGTCAGACTGTCCAGGAACGCGTTCAGCCTATCCGAAAGGAGACGAATCTCGTCATAGCTTGGCGCGGAGAGCCGCGGACGCAGATCCACGTCACCGCCCGAGTCCTTACCCGTGAACATCCGGGTTACCATCTCAGTCACCGCCGCAACCGGACGAACAATCCGGTTCTGCGCGATTCTTAGGTTGAGGATCGTGACACCCAACGAAGTGACGGCAAAGACAACCAGCATCCGAAGCACGACCGTCGGATCGATGCTTCCGCCGTTTATCGCTATTTCAACCATCATGAGAATCATGCTTGCAAACAGGAATATGATGACCAGCGGCGCAAACACCACACTGAATATCAGTTTGGTTCCCACTGAGAAGAGGCGGTTGTCGATTGGCACGTGCTGCGCGCGTCGTTCCAGATCTCCCACTGTCGCAAGCAGCAGGGGGATGGCAGCCAACAGAATGGTGGCAGGACCGGCGGAAAGCGCAGCCAGAAGACGGAAGCCGTGCAGGTTGGCCTCCAGCGCGATGATTAGCGGGCCGACGGTGCTTCCAAAAAACAGATCGGCAATAAGAACCCATGCGAACTGTCTCACGGCGCCCCGAGCGCGGCGCAGCCGTTCCGGAGAACCATCCGCGAGATCTCTAAGACTGCGCAGACTCCTGAAAAGGGCAACAAGCGGCACTCCAAGATAGACTGCCATGAACACCAGGAACGCCGCCGAGCCCAGCATGTGGCCGAGAACAAGCTCGCTCAAAGCGAAGATTGTCAGGTACGTGTTGAGTCCCACGAAGAGCGCCGGCGGAACGGCCACTGTGCCCAGCAGGAGAAGCCAAATACGTGCTCTGGAGCGAGGTTCGTCGGCAGGTGGTGTTTTTGCCATAGTTAAAGGGTATTCATTGTAGGCACAACCGTCCACGGAAAGCAGAGATGCTCGGACGCCCCGCTACTTCCGAACGAAAAACGGCTATTGGCAAAGTCGTGCCACCTGCGGCATAATGATGCTCTGTTCGTTTCATGAGACAAGAACACAGCACTTACGTACCAGACCAAGACCCCCAAGAGAACAGCAATGACCAGAAAACCCAAAGGCCTCACCATTCCCGTAAAGGTGCTAACCACGGCATTTGCCGGCATCGTCATCCTCGTCGCGATACTCTCATTCCTGTCCATCAGAGACGTCCGTGGGCAAGCTGAAGCGGCGACAGTGGCATCCAGTCGCGCGGTGGTCCTGGCCGCTGAGGCGGCGCGGGAGGCGATGGCAGAAAAGCTCCAGCAGGGGCTGATCAGACCGTTCAGCGAGTTGGTGGAACTTGGAGACCGAGACCTTCTCCTTGGTGCGGTACCGGTTCTTACTGCAATCCAGATCGCGGAGACTAACGCCGCGGAGGCCAACTACGAGTTTCGGGTACCGAAAGTCGATCCTCGGAATCCCGCCAATGAGCCAACAGCACTGGAACTCGATGTCCTGAACAAGCTCAAGCGTGAACAACTTGATGAGTACGTTCTGGTTGAGCAGGATCGCGTCCGGTACTTCCGTCCCATCCACCTCACGTCTGAGTGCATGCTCTGCCATGGATCTCCGGCTGGCTCGGCCGACCCCATTGGGGGAATCCGGGAGGGGTGGCAAGTGGGTGAAATCCACGGGGCGTTCGAGATCATCAGCTCGCTGGAGGGCGCCAGGGAGATTCAACGCGCGGCGATCACCCGGACCACGCTCATCTCCGCGGCACTGGTCGCGCTCGTCTGCGGCGTGCTGCTCGCGGTCGTCGGTCAGATCGGTTCCTCGCTGCGAAGATATATGGTGCAGTTCCAGACCGCCGCAACGGGCGATCTCCGTGTTCGCGCCGACGCATCCGGCCGCGATGAGATCGGCACGCTCGCCGAATCGTTCAACGATTTTGTGACTTCGCTTGGCTCCATGGTCGCGCGCATCCGGTTGGTAAGCAACCGAACGCACGAGCTCGGCGGGAACCTCGCGTCTATGTCGGAAGAGCTTGCGGCTGCAACCGAACAGATGGGCGCGAACGTAGCGTCTATAGAAGACAAGACGCTCACCCTGGACGGTGAAGTCGCGCGGTCCACAGACGCCGGCCGCACGGTCCGTACCGTGCTCCAGTCGCTCGGCGACCAAATCGCGTCGCAGTCGACTGCCATCGATGAGTCGTCCGCGGCAATCGAAGAGATCTCCTCGTCTATTCGCAGCATCGCGCGGGCCGCCGAAGAGAAACTGACAACGGCCCGGCAACTGGAGAGCCAGGCGGTGTCCGGATCGGCACAGATGGATCAGTCAATAGAGATGATGCGCCGTCTGTCAAGTTCCGCGACAACAATCGGAGAGAGCATCTCCGTCATTCAGGAGGTAGCCGCGCGCACAAATCTCCTCGCCATGAACGCCGCGATTGAGGCCGCCCATGCCGGCGACGCGGGCCGCGGATTTGCAGTCGTTGCCACTGAGATTCGTAATCTCGCGGAGTCAAGCGCCAAGAGCGCCGCGATGGTGCGCACCTCCCTGAACGAAGTAACGGGGCTGATTGAGCGGTCCGAGTCGGTCACCAATTCCGCCGGCTCGGCGTTCGCTGATATCGTCCTCAACGTCAAGGCTGTGGCTGAAGCCATGATGGAGATGAAGGGCGCAACCGACGAACTGTCGGCAGGAAGCTCGGAGATCGTCCAGGCCCTCACCAGCCTCATCGAGATGACCGAGGAGGTGAAGTCTCGGTATGGTGAGATAGACGCACAAGCCGGCGGGATTGTGACTTCAATGGAGACGCTGGGACGGATCTCCGCGGAGAACCGCTCCGGCATGGGTGAGATGGCGTCAGGCATCGGCGAAATCCGGGATGCTACGCGCCTTTTGGCACAGACAGGTACAAACAATGCTGAGAATGTGCAAGAACTTCAAAAACTCGTTGACCGATTTGTTCTCGATGAGCAAACCGCGCAGCACCCGGAACTTCCCGACGACCGGTTGACGTAATATGCCCGCGCTCGTACTCTGCGATTGGTGGCTCGCCGAACGCCTCGTTGGGGACGGGGCGATGTCTTGTTTGCTATGATGAACGACCTTTCTCCTGCCGCCGACGCTGCGCGTCGCCGGTACTTCCAAGACAATCCGCATCCCATGGCGGAGATCGAGCGCGAACTAGTGACACGCCTGATTGATCACGCCGGAGACCCGGCAGGCGGAGTCCCGCCGGAGGGCGTGTGCGTACCGTGTCCGGGTTTCATCCCGAATCAGGCGATGGTCCGCCTCTTTGCAGCGGATGATGCGGCGGATCTCCAGCAGCGTATCCGCGAGACGATTCCCGTGGACCGGATCCCGGATTTGATCCGTCTGGGCCGTGCGGCGCTTGCCGGAGACCCGTCGGAAGCGACGATTCCGATGGTGAAGGCAGACGGCCGCCAAGTCGTGATACGGCTGGAGGCATATGGTCCGCCGGAGAGCAACCAACCGCTGCTGCTCGCCGCAACCGAGGTGACGGGGAGCACGGAGCTGCATCGCCAACTGAACATGCTCGCCTTGCTGCCTGAGTGGAACCCGAATCTGGTCTTTGTCGTGGACGGTGAGACCGATGTTGCGTACCTAAATCCTGCCGCTCGGCGTTGGGCACACGAGCACGGCATGGACGCCGCGGCGACGCTACAGGCGCTTTCGGTTCACCTGCAGAATGATGACACACCTGCCGGAGGGGATCAGACGTGGGCCGTCGACCATGAAGACGGCAGGAGATACTCCGTACACGTTGTCTCGGTCGCCGGGACGGGCAAACGGATGGTCACCGTCTCCGACGTCACCGAACAAACACGGCTACGTGCCGAGCACGACCTCTTCAAAATGGCGTTCAACGCCACAACAAATCCAATGGTTATCACGGACTCAGCAGGACGGATTGAGCACGTCAACGCAGCGTTCACTCGGTACTACGGTTTCACCGCGGAGGAGGCGTCCGGACGGAACCCGCGCATCCTGAATCCTGGAAGAGCGACCTACCGCGATCTGGGTGTATCCGACGATCAATATGACCGGCTCTTTGCCGAGATGTGGGAGGCGCTTTCCGCCGACGGGCGCTATGAGACGGAGTTGGTGAACCAGTCCATCAACGGTACGGTGAGCTGGATGAAGGTCGTACTCACCAAGATCGTTCTGGGTCAGGATCTTCCTCACAAGTATCTTGGGGTGCACGTGGACGTAGAAGCGGCACGGAGGAGAGAAGAGGCCACAAGACTAGAGGTCTTCCGAACGGTTGCCCGCGTGGGAGAGCTTCGAGACAATGAGACGGGTCGGCACATGCGCCGCGTGGGACTGTATTCTCGCAGACTGGCGGAGACTTTAGGGATGCCGGCGAAGTACTGCATGGATATCGAAAACCAGGCCCCGCTGCATGACATCGGCAAGGTTGGAATCAGTGATACAATTCTGTTGGCCCCGCGGAAACTCTCACCAGAAGAGTTCGAGATCATTGAACGGCACACAACGCTTGGGTACAGCATTCTGGCGGATGCTCCTTCCATGGAGATGGCGGCAGACATTGCACTCGGCCATCATGAGAAGCATAGCGGGAACGGATATCCGTTTGGCCTTGCCGGACCGGCGATTCCGCTCGCCGCCCGGATTGTGGCGCTTGTAGACGTATACGACGCGCTTCGCAGCGAACGCCCCTACAAACAGGCCTGGGACCACGCGACAACGACGGCAGAGATCATGCGCCAGAAGAACGTGCATTTCTGCCCCGACGTTGTCGCCGCATTCGGGAAGATCGAGTCCGATTTCCGAGAGATCTCGAGTTCCTACACCGACTGACAGGGAAGATCACTATGGAGAATGAGAACCACAAACGGCCGGGCTCAGAACTGCAGAATCATCAAACTGAGCTGGAGAGCACGGAAGAGCGGTACCGCGCGCTTTTTGACGTGGCCCCGGTCGGCTATTTCGTCTTTGACTCCAACGGACGCGTCGTGCGGGCAAACGGGAATGCGGCCGCCCTCCTTGGCGTAGGCCAATCCAAGCTCATCGGGAGACCGTTCGTGGTGTTCCTGGTACCGGAACACCACACGCGCTTCTTCACCTATCTCGCAAGCGTATTCGAGTCCAAGAAGGAACAGCTTCAGAAGCGCTTCCGCCTGGTTGCACGCGACCGGAAAGAGCACTGGGTCACGTTCCAAAGCAGGTTTGACGGCACCGACAAGGAGCTCCCGGTGTGCTACGCCGCCGCCTTTGACTCCACGGAGGAGATACAGACCCGTCGCCGGATGGAGGAGAGTGAGCAACGGTATCGGCTGATTGTCGAGAGCATAAATGACGCAGTGTACCTTTCGGAAATCGACCGCAGCGGCCGCCCGGGCCGCTTTGTTGCAGTGAACGGCCAGGCGGTTCGGACCCTTGGTTATGCCGAGGAGGAGTTGCTCACACTCAATGCCATGCAAATCAACGCGCCGGAATCGCGCCAACGCATTCCGGAAATCGCGCAGGACCTGCGCAAGAATGGGCGCGGCGTATACGAACTGAGTCACCAACGCAAGGATGGGTCGTGCTTCCCGGTGGAAGTCAGCGCACGTATCGTGGTCCTGGACGGTGAGACCCGTATTCTTTCGGTCGCGCGAGACATCACCGAACGAACAGAGGCGCAGCGACGAATCTCACACCTACGGGAGGTGCTCCGCACGATCACTCATGCTGATCGCGTGCTGCTACGGGAGGAGGACCCTCACCGGATCATTACAGAGACCGCTCAGGTGCTGGTTAACTCCGGCGGATATGGGAAGGTGTGGATCACGCTTCGCGGAGAGGACGGTAGCGTCATTGACGCTGCCCAGGCAGGTATTGGGAACGAGTATCAGGAGTTTCGTGAGCTACTGAGTACGGGATGGCTCCCCGCGTGCGTACACGACGCGAACGCGGAACCCGAACCTATCCACGTGGTTACTGATCGCGATACGGTCTGTTCATCTTGTCCATTGCGCAACTCCTATGGAGACGGCCTGCCGGCGGCGGTTACGCTGCACAACGATGGGCACCGCATAGGACATATGGTGGCAACTCTGCAGGACGACTCTGAGACCAAGCCGCAACAAGTGCAGCTCCTAGGAGAGTTCGCGGACAATCTTGGCCATGCGCTATCCCGGCACACATAGCCGTCGTCGCGTTGTCCACGTCCGGATCTCGCTAAGTTCCTTGTATCAGCAACTTTTCAGCTTGCCGACCGGGGAAGCCGGGCAGTATTGTCGGTTGAGGGACAAGGGGGCATTCCATGAGCATGCGAGAGCGACGGAACGAGCCGGGACCAACCGGTCCGCGCCTCGACGGCCAGGTAGCACTGGTCACCGGAGGCAGCTCCGGCATTGGCAAAGGTGTGGCGCTCGCGCTTGCTGAGGCGGGCGCGGACGTTGCGGTCAACTACCGCGGCGGGAAGACCGGGGCAGATGAGGTGGTTTCGGAGATCCAGAGAAGCGGCCGGCGGGCAATCGCCGTCCAGGCGGACGTCTCGGATGAGGCGTCGGTTGGTGAGATGTTCCAGGCGCTGTTGGCCGAGTTCGACCGGATTGATATCCTGGTGAACAACGCCGGCATTCAGATGGACGCCAATATAGAAGACATGACGCTCACGCAATGGCAGACCGTGATCGGTGTGAACCTCACCGGTCAGTTCCTCTGCGCGCGAGAGGCAGTGCGACAGTTCAAGGAACAGGGCGTCCCACGGGAGATCTCGTGCGCGGCAGGGAAGATCATCTGCATGAGCAGCGTCCACGAGATCATCCCGTGGGCCGGCCACGGGAACTACGCCGCGAGCAAGGGTGGCGTGATGCTCTTCGCGAAGAGCCTTGCGCAGGAGGTCGCAGGTTTTGCGATTCGGGTGAACAGCATCGCTCCGGGGGCAATCCGTACGCCCATCAACACCGCCGCCTGGGAGACCGAGGAGGCGTACAAGAGCCTCATGGAGCTCGTGCCGTATAACCGGATTGGAGAGCCGGAGGACATTGGGAACGCGGCGGTCTGGCTCGCGAGCGATCACTCGGACTACGTCACCGGGACCACGATCGTGGTGGATGGCGGGATGACGCTCTACCCCGGATTCGCAACGGGAGGCTGAGCGTGGGCTACCAGCCAATCGAGAACTACGGCGTCATCGGAGACATGCATACGGTCGCGCTCGTGGGCATGAACGGTGCAATCGACTGGTTCTGCTTTCCCGCCTTTGACTCCCCGAGCGTCTTTGGCGCGATCCTGGACGACGAACGCGGCGGCAGCTTTAGCATCCGGGCTGATCACCAGAACGCCCGGCAGAAGCAGTTCTACTGGCCGGAGACAAACGTGCTCGTCACCCGTTTCCTCTGCGAGGATGGCGTGGGTGAGGTTGTGGACTTCATGGCCGTAGGCGGTATTGAAGGCAGACACGGTACCCACCAGCTGATCCGCCGCGTCACCACCGTTCGCGGGACCTTGCAGTGGGAAATGCGGTGTGAGCCCGCGTTCGACTACGGGCGCGCCGAGCACGAAACCCGCGATGCCGAAAACGGCGTCGCCTTCCAGACCGCCGATCTGGCGCTGGGCCTGGCGAGCGGCACACCGATTCAGGTGGTAGCGCCGAACGCCGCGGCCGCGACCTTTACGCTCACCGAGGGCGAGACCACAACCTTCATCCTCCAGGAGGTGGAGCGCGACAGCGGCTGTGGCGGGGCGCTTCCCGAGCCTGAGTCCGAGAGCCTCTTTCGCGACACCGTCACCTTCTGGCGCAACTGGATCTCCACCTCTACCTACACCGGTCGCTGGCGCGAGATGGTCCATCGCTCGGCGCTCATCCTCAAGCTCCTCACGTACGAGCCTACCGGCGCAATCGTCGCGGCGCCCACAACGAGCCTGCCGGAGGGAATAGGCGGCGAGCGCAACTGGGACTACCGCTTCACGTGGATCCGCGACGCCGCCTTCACGCTCTACGCGCTCATGCGAATTGGGTTCACCACGGAGGCGGAGTCGTTCATGAACTGGATCCAGGAGCGTGCGCACGAACTGCGCCCGGACGGGTCGCTCCAGATCATGTACGGGATCGATGGTCGGCACGAGCTTACCGAGGAGACGCTCCCGCACCTTGCCGGCTACCGCGGGAGCAAGCCGGTGCGAATCGGCAATGGCGCCTACGACCAGCTCCAGCTGGACATCTACGGCGAGCTCATGGACTCGGTCTACCTCGCGAACAAGTACGGCTCCCCGATCTCCTACGACTTCTGGGTCCAGCTACGCCGGCTCATCAACTGGGTCGCGGACAACCGGCATAAGACCGACGAAGGGATATGGGAGGTCCGCGGCGGGCAACAGCACTTTGTCTACTCAAAGCTCATGTGCTGGGTCGCGCTCGATCGCGGTATCCGCCTCGCGGACAAGCGCTCGTTCCCCTCAGACCGCGACCGCTGGATCAAGGTGCGCGACGAGATCTACGAAGAGATCATGGCGAACGGTTGGAGCGAGTCGCGTCAGGCGTTCGTCCAGGCGTATGGGAGCGAAGCGCTCGACGCCTCCAATCTCATGATGCCGCTCGTCTTCTTTGTCTCACCCACCGACCCGCGGATGCTCAAGACACTCGACGCGACGCTCAAGAGCCCGGAGGAGGGAGGCCTGGTCTCGAACAGCCTCACCTTCCGGTACGATGTCTCGCAGTCGCCGGACGGGCTCTCCGGTGAGGAGGGAACCTTCAACATCTGCAGCTTCTGGCTGGTGGAGGCGCTCACCCGAGCCGGCCGGACCGACCGGACGCGCCTGGAAGAGGCGCGGCTCATGTTCGAGAAGATGCTCGGCTACGCGAATCACCTGGGCCTCTTCGCGGAGGAAACCGGCCCGCTCGGTGAGGCGCTCGGGAACTTCCCGCAGGCGTTCACCCATCTCGCGCTCATCAGCGCTGCATTCAACCTGGACCGCACGTTGGGATAAGGAGCGAGTATGACCTTCGAGTTCTGGTTCATGTTTCCCGCCGCGTTCGCGATCTCCACGCTCGCGATGGCGTCCGGCATCGGCGGGGCGACCTTCTTTTCGCCGCTGTTCATCCTCGCGTTGCGACTGCCGCCTGAGGTGGCCATTGGTACGGCGCTCATCACCGAGCTCTTCGGGTTCGGGAGCGGCCTCTTCGCTTACGGACGTCAACGCGTGATCGACTACAAGCTCGGGCTCCTGATGCTCGCGGCCACGGTTCCGCTTGCGATCCTGGGTACGGTGCTCGCCGGCGTGATCGACCCGGAAATCCTCAAGATCGTGCTTGGCGTCGGGCTCGCGGCGGTGGCGATCAGCTTCCTGCACGCACCGCGAGAGGAGGAGGTCAAGGAGTTGACTGCGGCGGCGATCGAGCACGCCCACGAGCACGGCGCGGACACCTGCCTGACGGCGCGCGACGGCGAAGAGATCTGTTATCGCGTGGACCGCAAGGTCCAGGGCATGATCACCGCCGGAGTCGGCGGGCTCTTTGTTGGTCTGATCTCAACGGGCCTTGGGGAGCTGAACGACTACTTC
>CAYTGY010000044.1:0-16539 GCA_964437265.1 uncultured Spirochaetaceae bacterium
CGGACCGCCAGTGTGAGACGAGATACCGTTTGCCGTCCGGTCTGCGGTAGACAAACGAGCCACGCGCCTCCTCCGAGGCGAGGATCCGGGCGATGTGTGGTTGATCTGAGATGGATTGCAGCGGAATCATTCCGGCAGCCGGGACCTGGACAACGCCGTCCTCGCTCAAGGCGTAGACATCGGCTCCTTCGGAGACGTCCATGAGAACGTGCGGTCCAAAGTTCACCGCGATGACAAAGTCGAGCCGATCCACCGGGATGTAGTTGTACAGGAGAAAGGTGTAGACGAAGTCCTCGAGCTTCGGATCGGGAGTGATTCCGACCTGACGAAGAATCGGCCTGAAGTTCCGATACTCTCGGACTCGGGCTACAAGTGTTCGAAACGACGCATCCGGGAGTGCCTCAATCGGGATCACTCGGCTGTAGTTCTCGTCGGAAACGACGTAGACGCTCTCCGACTGGGCCACGTAGACGTAGAGCGACCTGAGATAGCTCAGCCCGCCGTAGATCTCGCGCATCGAATCGAGCACTCCTACTGCTGAAGCGGATCCCTCGGAGCCCGGTCTCAACGCAACCCCGATCTCCTGATCAAGAAACACCTGACGGGCAACAACGCGCGAGTATTCGGTGAAGAACCCGGGCAGGCGAGCGCTCTCCTGCAATACATCTACGGACCGCGCAAAGAGCGCGTTGGTGAGATTGCGTTCAAAGACATAGGAGAGTGAGACACCGAGCACGACCACCAGCAGGAGCCCCACGATCACGGTGGTTCGAAAGGTCGCCTGCACGGGAGGGAGCTCAGAGAGTGCCGATGGCTTTCGACTACGCGTCATTCTCACCAGGTGCATTGTGCGCTGAAACGCCGGGAAGAATCCACCGTGGCCCCGCGAGGGGGCCACAAGTGGACCAGGGCATCAGAGACGGCTCGTGTACTGTTCCCAGAACGGCTGCACGTACTCCTGAACCCGGCGGATGGCCCGGGAGCCAACGACCGCTGCGTCGTATCCGTTGGCCACCGGGTCAATCCGAAGATCGCTCTTGTTCCTGTCATAGCTTCTGTATCTCGGAGAATCATTGGATGCCCCCGGCCGGGATCCGCGGGCCAGTTCCACTCCGGCCGCTTCGCTGCCCATTGACGGAGTTGTGGTACCGCCTATGCGGTTCGGCAATGCCCATGTCCTCAGCAGCGATTCCCTGACACCGGATCCTGGGTTATAGTCGCATCATGAGCACTCGCCTGACCATCCCCCTCACTGGCGACTGGGACGCCGCAGACGATGCTGGCGACGGTCGCACACCCCCGACCAGGTTCGCCGGCCGGACCCCGGTTCCCGGCACTCTGGCCCACGCGGATCCCGCTTTTCCAAACATCGGGGCCTTTCGCCACGGTCGCCTGAGCGATTTTGGCCGCCGCGTGCATGGTCGCTACGATGGCAGGCCGACGCCGGATCACGCCGAGCACGAACGCCGCTGGATCTGGATGCGCACCACCTTCCGTCTGCCCGAGGCGCGACGCCATGTGTGGCTGGAACTACCGCAGGCACATTTCGGGGCCGAGGTATTCTGCAATGGACGTTCGATGGGCATGCAGCACGATCCCTTCAGCTGCCGGCGGTATGCACTGGCCGTGGATGCGCACGGCGTGAACGAGCTCTCCATCCGCCTCGGCGCTCATCCCGGCATGGTGCCGGAGTCCGTCTGCGCCGGCAGCGATACCCAGAAGGACGCCTGGCATCCGGGCCTGCCGGACGGTGCACGACTGATCGCCAGCGACGGGCTCCTGCTGCCACGGGCACAGGTCGTTCCCGAGCCACAGGCGGAACGCATCCGCGTGGTGTGGTACCCTCATGGCCCGGGGGTGAATGCGCAGCAATCTGTACGGGTCCAGGTCTGCGATGCCGACGGCACCCCGGTGGCCGAGCCCCTGGAGTTGGAGCGCGCGCAGGACTGCACGTGCTCAGTCCCAGCGCCGCGGCTATGGTCGCCGGAGGATCCGTACCGCTACCAGCTGGCGATCACCAGCGCCCACGACGCACGCATCATCCCCTTCGGTATGCGCACCTTTGCCAGCGATCCCGCTAGCCGCCGCTTCCACCTCAACGGGGCGCCGCGCTATCTGCGCGGCACCAATCTGTGCCTGTGGCGCTTCCTCGAGGATCCCGCCAGTGGTCGCCTGATCTGGGATGCGGACTGGGCGCGGCGACTTTTGCAGGCACTGAAGGATCGGTTTCATCTTGAGATCTTGCGCTTCCACATGTGCGTGCCGCCGCATCTGTGGTTCGACCTCTGCGACGAGCTGGGCCTGCTGGTCCAGTGCGAATACCCCATCTGGATCTGGCTCGACGGTTGGGACCCGCAGACCGTCGCGCAGCAACAAGCCGCATGGGTGCGTGACCACGCCAACCATCCCAGCATCGTGATCTGGGATGCCTGCAACGAGACTGTGGAAGCAGCCCTGCGCGAGGTGGTGGTGCCGGCGGCGCGCCAAGCCGATCGGAGCGACCGCCCGTGGGAGAACGGCTACAATCTGCCGCACCGCCCGCGGGACGTGGTCACGCAGCATCCCTATTTCCTGAATCAGGTGAAGAAAGGCCACGACTTCCACCACCGGGAACTGATGCTGCAGACCGGGAGCAAACGCCCGGCAGCCATTCCCCATCCGCGGGCACCGGGGGACTTCCTGCTGCAGCCCCATCCCTGCGCCCACACCGCCTTCATCAACGAGTACGGTTTCGGCTGGGTGCGCCCGGACGGCGAACCGACGAATTGCACCCGCGGCATCTACGAGCGCTTGCTGCCCGAGGCGGACGGTGATGAACGTCTGCGCTTCCAGGCAAAAATTCTGGAGATCGAAACCGGTTACTGGCGGGCCCACCGGCAATGGGCCGGCGTCATGCACTTCACCATGCTCTCCGGGAACGCGCCGCACCAGGCCGCCTGCGACCACTTCCGTGATCACGCGGCGCTGGAGTGGGAGCCATTGGCCGCCGCCGCCCTCCAAAGTGCGTTCATGCCGTTGGGGGTGTTCATCAATCACACCGACGACGTGCTCAGAGCCGGCGCACGCCACCTGGCGGTGATGCTCGTGAACGATCATTCCCATCCGGTCGAGGGCACTCTGCAGCTGGTGCTGCGTACGGCAGACGGAGTGACACGCGTCGGGACACGGGCCACGTTCGACCTGCCCGCGCTGGGCCAGCACACGCTGCTGCTGGCGCTGGATGTACCACTTCCGGAGGCCACGGACGCAGCCCACGAACTGCTCGCCATCGCCGATGCCGGGCTGCCCGAAGGCCCAAGTCACTGCCGCCGTCAGCTGCGGGTGGTGACGGGCGCTGATGATGACAACCAGCCGCTGGAGCGCGCGGCCGGAGACGCGTTCAACTGAGCAGTCGCCACCAACAGCGTTTCATCCCAGCTGCATCTTCCCGCTGCACACGATCTATCCCCCGTACAGCCTACCGCGGGCGAGGCCGTTGACCGCGCCGCTGCCGCTTTCGGTCGAGCCATCACGGAGGGAACAGATCGGTGGGCCGTCGGCAGCCGAGTTACCGCAGTGGGAACAGGTCCGTCGCTCGCAATCTCCGCGATTCTTACCAATGTACCGAAGTCTTACCTCGAGGCCTCCGCAATTCTCAGTCCCGTTCGAAATACGCAGTTGCGAACTGCGAGACGTCGACCCAAGCTCGCAGCAGATCCACGTCGAGGAGTCTGTACCAGTCGTGCTACACCATGTTCGAAGAAACGTGCAGCTATATCTTCTCGTACTTCCGGTGACGGTGTACTTCATCGTGGTGAACTACCTACCGATGCCGGGTCTGTATCTCGCCTTCACGGACTACAAGTTCGCCCTCGGCGTTTTCCGCAGCCCGTTCGTTGGCCTGGAGAACTTCCGCTACGCTTTCGAGGCAGGGGTCATGTCGCGGCTTCTGCGCAACACGATCCTCTACAACGTCGCCTTCTATTTCGTCAATCTGGCACTCCAGCTCGGAACTGCAATCCTTCTGACGTTTCTGTACAGTAAGGCGTTCAGGAAGATCAGCCAGCAGCTCATACTCCTTCCCCACTTCCTCTCGTTCGTGTTCGTCGGTACGATCGCGTACAATCTGCTGAACACGGACGTCGGCATCGTGAACTCGGTACTCCGGACTCTCGGCGCGGAACCCGTCCAGTTCTATACGAGCCGGCACGTTTGGCCGTTTCTCATCGTCGGATTCCACGCGTGGAAGACCGTTGGGTACGGTAGCGTCATATATTTGGCCGCGCTCACCGGTATTCAACCGGAGCTCTATGAGTCCGCGGACATCGACGGTGCATCAGTCACTCAAAAGATTCGATACATCACCATTCCCGGAGTCAAAGGCACAATCATCATCCTGATGCTCTTTGCGGTCGGAAGAATCCTTAACGGACAGTTCGAGCTATTCCAAAACCTCGTAGGAAACATCGGCCCGTTATACGAGACGACCGACATCATCGAGACCTTTGTCTACCGACAGATCACAACGACGTTCGACATAGGGCTCGGATCCGCGATGGATCTCTTTAAATCGTTCTTTGGCTTCGTGTTGATTGTAACCGTCAATGCGATTACGAAACGCGCCACCCACGGCGAGCACCGGCTGTTCTGAGGGAGGTGAGGAGTGCTCGCACGCAACTTTCGGGGATCGGACGAACGGATCTTTTGCACGGTCGGGTATATCCTGGTCGGCGGGCTGGCGGTTCTTTGCTTTCTTCCCTTCGTTCTCGTTGTCGTAGGTTCGCTTTCCGAGGAACGAGACATCATCACGAAGGGGTACAAGCTGATACCTGAATCTCTGACGGTGCGAGCGTACCGCGAGATTTTCGCGGGAAGGTACACCGACGTCTCCATCATGCGCGGTTTTCTGAACAGCGTGTTCATCACGTCGGTCGGAACCGCTCTTGGCTTGGCAATGATCTCGTCAGGCGGGTACGTGCTCCAGCACCGGGATTTCAAGTACCGGAACCAGTTGGCGTTCTTCCTCTACTTCGCGGGCATCTTCCGCGCCGGTATGGTGCCGCGATTCATACTCTTCGCGACAATCTTCCAGCTGCGCAACACTTATCTCATCATGATTCTCACCGGAATGGCGTCGATGTGGTACGTGATAATCATGCGCACATTCATCAAAACGATCCCCTATGAGCTCAGCGAGGCGGCAAAGATGGAAGGGGCGCAGGAATTCTCGATCTATGCCCGAATAATCCTGCCGCTCTCAAAACCGGGGCTGGCCGCCATTGGTCTTTTCCTGAGCTTGCAATACTGGAACAACTGGTTCACTGCGAGCATCTACATCACCGAGCAGTCGTTGTATCCGCTCCAGTACATTCTCTACCAACTCCTGAAATCGGCAGAGTTTCTGCTGTCGGATGCGGCCGCGGATGTCTCGCATCTCGTCGAGCGTCCGCCAATCGAGACGATCAAACTCGCAACCGCCGTGGTGGTCACTGTTCCGGTGCTGCTCGTGTACCCGCTTCTCCAGCGCTACCTGATGAGTGGCCTGCTGATTGGTTCGGTGAAGGGGTGAGTACCGTCTTGGACACTGCGAGTTCGCGCAAAAGCCGACGTCGTCGGCAGAAAATATCGTAAGGAGGCTATGATTTATGGGAAAGCAAGTCGTAATTGTCGTGGCGTTCTGTCTGACAGCGACCCTCGTAGGTGCGACCGGCACAACGGAGGTCGCGGGGCAAACACAAGAGCAGGCAGAGATCTACATCAAGGCGATGGGTGGTGCGATGGAAGGCGTGCCGGTCATGGTAGAGGTCTTGAACGAGAAGGCTCTGGAGACGCTCAACGCCACGGTTCGAATCGAGCACTACGGGTGGTCCGATTGGCAAAACAAGTACCGACTCGATCTCGTATCCGGAGAACCGATCGATTGGCTCTACGCTGGAACCTGGACGGGATACGCCGAGTACGCAAATGACGGGGCGTTCAAAGACATTTCGGACGAGGTGAGAACCATCACCCCGGACCTCTGGGCCGCTATACCGGACTATTACAAGACCGCCCTCGTCACGCAAGCGGGGGAGATCTTCGCTGTTCCGGCGCTTGATGAGCGTCCCCTCGTTGAGGGCGCATTGTATCGCGAAGATCTCCGGAAGAAGCACGGCCTCACGCCGATAACGAGTTTCTCGGGACTCGAGGAGCTCATGGCAGCGGTGGCGGGAAACGAAGAAGACATGAAGGGCCTGGGAAACGGAATACTGGCGAGTGAGCCTTACCTTCGGCCGGTACCGTTCCACGGAATCATCATGACCCACCTATACTTCGACCGCGACGATCCGGAAGCCGGCTTGAAAACGCATCTGGATCTCCGCGACGAGCTGATCGATTGGGCCACGGTCATCCGTGGATTCTACGATCGCGGGTATTTCACGCAGGATGTCCTGGCAAATATCGACTCGCCCGCGGTGTCGACGACGGACTTCGAAGCCGGCCTCATCCCCATCACCACCGGTAACAGCGAGGGGTACTCGGGCCGGAAAGTCGCGCTGGAAGCTGCGAACGAAGGATGGGAAGTACTCTTCCTGCCGGAGCAGATGTCGAAGTACGGTGACTACTCGCACTACAAAGGTGCCTATAGCAGCGTGAACGTTTACCCGATCGCAGGCGATCATACGGAGCGAGCGCTGCAGCTGACGGAATTGGCGCTCCTCGACGAGGAGTTTCACAGCCTTTTCTACTTTGGCGTTGAGGGGGTCCATTACGAGAAGCTGACCGACAATAGGGTCGCGCTCCCTGCCGAGCGCACGTACCGACCAAACGGCCTCGGCCTGTGGGGTATCATGAACTCAGACTTCATCTACGACATCGTCGGGAGTCCCTCGCAACGGTACTACGACGAGGTGAACAGAATGGTCGAAGGTTCTATCAAGCCCGAGCATGAGACGGGGTTCGTCCTGTACGATACCTCGCCCATCGACTCGACTCTGGCCGCCCTCTCGGTCGTCGACGACGAGTTGTTCACGCCGTTTCGAGTCGGCCTCTACTCTACCGATGAGATTCCAGACCAGGTGGATGCATACCTGGAAGCGCTTCGCGAAGCCGGGGTTGAAGAGCTTCTCGACTATGTGCAACCGAACTGGGATGCGTATATCAACGGATAGCGCTCCCCAGGTGAACCCATAGATCGGAGGGTGTTCTCGAGACACCCTCCGGCTTCCGATGCCGTGCGGCGATCTCATTGATTGGCGCCTTGTCGGATTCCTGACTAGCTAGTACGATCAATGCTGGAGATGAAGAAGAGCGACCAGGAGATCTTACGAACCCTTGCGAGCCGAGTGGCCGAATTGGCGAGCAAGCCCGGAAATGAAGCAAAAGAGGCCGCGTGGCGGAGGCACAACAGTCTGAAGGAGGGACCACCACGAGTCCTTTGCTTTCCTGAGGGTGCGTGGGGAGAGCTGCTCTCCGACGATGAGCTTCGCTGCGAGGGTGCGGTCGCCCGCGGCTTTGAATGGAGGATGCGCAGAGACCTCTACACTGCCGAGGTTCTAAGAGATGACCAGCCGGTCTCCCGTTTTTTTGATATTCGGTGGCAGGTAACCACGTCGGATTTTGGCGTAGAAGTGGTTACGCATCGAACGGCGGAGCGGGGTAGCTACAATTACACGCAGACTATAACGGACCTCGAACGGGACATTGATCGTCTCAAGTACCGGTCGATTGAGGTGGATCGCGATGCTACGCATCGCCTTGTCGACGAGGCTGACGGTGCATTCGGTGATCTTCTTCCGGTGCGAATCCGGGGGAAGCATTGGTGGACACTCGGGCTTACCTGGGATGCGATAAAGCTCATCGGGCTTGAGACGCTGATGCTCGCCCCCTACGATCAGCCGGAGAACTTACACCGACTCATGGCATGGCTTAGTGACGAAGCGATAGCCTTTATCACCTGGTTCGAGAACGAGGGGCTCCTCACCGATCAAAACGAGAATGACTACGTCGGCTCAGGCGGTGTTGGCTTCACCGATGAATTGCCGGCAAAGGACCGGCAACCGGACAGCCCGGCCCGGCTCATCGATCTCTGGGGATTTGCGGAATCTCAGGAGACAGTGGGTGTCTCGCCTGGGATGTTCGCCGAGTTCGTGCTGCCGTATCAAATGCCCCTCCTCGAAAAGTTCGGTCTTAACTGCTACGGGTGTTGTGAACCGGTCGATACCCGAATCGAGTCAATTCTTACGATCCCTCGCTTGCGACGCGTATCCGTATCTCCGTGGGCGAACGAGCCGATTCTTGCCGAGCGGCTCGGCGACGCCTACATCTACTCTCGAAAGCCAAACCCAGCGCCGGTGTGCGTTGATTTCGACGAAGAGGCGATCCGATCGAGCCTACGCCATACGCTTGAGGTAGCGCGCAACAACCGAGTTGAGATAATAATGAAGGACACGCATACCGTGGAGAATGACCCAAACCGGCTCTCGCGTTGGGTAGAGATTGCACGGGAGGAAATCGCAACGGCCGGATTGGCTTAGAGTGCAACGTGACCTGTTTGGCGCGCCGAAGCCGGGTTTGCGCGCAGATCAGAACGCTTTTGATCCTTGAGGCCGACAAGACGCGGGTGATCCGTCATGTCTCAGCTGCCTAAGTGACTCGTACGGCGAAGCTCGGTTGGATGTCGCCTCAACCGGAGGACTCAAGCGATACGCGGCAACGAAAACGACCAACACGGGAACATGAAGGTGAGAAAGACCGCAGTGCCGACCTGGAGAATAAGGTTCACAAAGTAGAACGCGAGATCACGGAGAATGGTCTTACGGACCAGCCGCGACATAACTCCGGTCCTCCCGAACGCGCAACTGCGATCTTTGGAGATGAGTTCGGATTGCGGAGGATGGCCGGTCACTATGTTGTAGCTCAGTCAGGATCGCGGTGAGCGAAACGGTGGGCCGGGCTCTTCTCCCATATTGAGTCCTCACGCCGTGCTGGTGCATCCCCCCCGCTCCGTGGTAGAGCCGAGCTCTAGGGGCGCAGGCCGTGGGGGCGGGCTTCGGTGTGAATGCGGCTCGAGCGGTAACAAGTCGACCTGACTCGATGAGCGCACCGACCCACGGATGCTCGTCACGGGGTCTTCAAGTCTGTCTCTTGCCGCGGGCACGCGTGAGGCCTTGTCCGGCAGGACATGGTCGTATGTCCTCTATCCGATCGCGTTTCAGGAGTTGCACGGAGTGGAGAACCCCTTCGAGCTCGGAGGCATCAGGAACAGCCGCAAGCTCAGGGATCTGGTCCGGCTACTGGCGTACCAGATGGGGTCGGAGGTCTCATACCAGGAGATCTCGCGACAACTCGGAGTACGTGCCGATACCATAATCTCGTACGTCGTATTCCGTCTGGGGGCGTTCCGCGCCCCCGCCGTCCTTTCGGCAGGCGTACCCCAACGACGAAGCTACCGGCCACCATCGCCCGGAGCAATCGCCTAATCCGACAGCACCACGAAGTCCGGCTGATGGATGAGCATGAAGTGGTAGACGGGGTAGATGGCATGGAACGACGACGGAGAGAGGTGTTTCTGGAACAGGACCACCCACGTGTCCAACTGGGCCGGCCAGTACGTGAGGTTGAATCCATGCGCCCGGTATGCTCGGAAGACCCAGAGCACCGTGTTCACGAGCACCTCCGGGCTGTACGTGGCGAGGAGGGAGCTCATGAACCGCGCGTGGTTGCGGTGATTGTCTTCCATCATGGCGGCGTTGTCCGGCCCTATGAGTGCCTCAAGGTCGGGTCGTGCAGCCATCACGGCGTTGAGTTCGCTGACCACGGCCTCGCTCTTCTCATCGTACTCGGTCGCAGCCTCGGTCGTGGGCACCGGCAGCGCAGCCGCCGCCCGGATCAGTTCATCCTTCGTCATCCGATTCCACCTCGTTCTCTGATGTCTCGTTCGGGAGCGGCAGCGAGAATCGGAACGTCGTCCCGGCTCCCACCCGGCTCTCCACCCCTATCCGTCCGCCGTGCTGTTCAACGATCGCCCTCGCGATGAAGAGTCCCAGGCCGCTACTCGCCTCACCGTCGGGGGTACGGACGCTCGCCCGCCGGAACGGCTGGAAGAGCTTGTCCAGGTCCGATGCCGGTATCCCGGGGCCCTCGTCCGCCACGCTGACCTCCACCGCTCCAGCATCACGCTTCGCCGCGACGGTCACTGCGGAGCCTCTCTGTGAGAACTTCACCGCGTTGGAGATCAGGTTATTGAGCACCTGATGCGTCTTCAGCCGATCCACGCACAGCGCGGGGGCATCCTCAGCCGGCCGGACGTCCAGACGGACACCCTTCGCGTCGGCCACGATCCGGTTCCGCCGTGCGCTCGCGGCGATGAGCTCGTTGATGTCGGTCGGCTCCAGGTTCAGCTTCACCGCTCCGGACTCGATCGTGACCGCGCTCAGCAGGTCCTCGATCAGCTCGAGCATGAAGCCGGTCGATTCGCGAACACTCGTGAAGATCTCTGCGTGTTGCTCGTCGCCGGATGCGGTTGCCTTGTCGAGCAGAAGCTTGGCGAGCTGATGAATGCCGCCTATGGGATTGCGAAGGTCGTGGGCGGTGACACCGATGAACCGGCTCTTGAGCTCGTTGAGCTGCTCGAGCTCGACGTTCTTCTTCGCCAGCTCCCGGTTGAGCTCGTTGATCTCGTTGTTGAGCCCCAGCAAGGTCGCCTGCAGCATCTCGTTATCCTCGCGGGGATACTCGCCCAGAGCGACGATGCTTCCTTCGCGCTCTGCGAAGTGAAACACGAACGTCTGAGGCAGGCCGCTCTGCGTCGCCACGCTCAGCTGCCGCCTTCCCGGTGGCGCGAGCGCGTCCTCCAGATCGAACTCCGACGCGAAGTCCAGGAGAACGGATGTGAACCGACGGCCCGCGAGGCTGGCTCCGGCGAGCTCCGCCGCGTACCGGCTTGCCCTGAGGATCGTTCCGCCTCGATCGATCTCGTACGCCGGGAGCGAGGCGCGATCGAACACCAGCGAGTCCAGCGTCGGCCTTGCTCCGTGATCAGCCATCTTCCACCATCCCCGAAATGGTCGTCTCCAGGGCGTCGACCGACGGTACGTAGGTGACACCGGGATACGCGGCGAGGGCTTGCGCGCCGCCCCAGGCAAACGCCTGCCCGCCCACCACGATCGGAACATGCGCGAATCGTGAGCGAATCAGCTCGATGGTCTGCTGGAGGGCACCTACCCGGGAGTAGACGGCGAGCGACAGGCCGACGACGTGCGGCTGGGTGCGCTCGATCATATTGACCACATCGGGCTTGGGGGTATTGGCGCCAAGGAAGGCCGTGTCCCAACCGTTCAGCTCGAGGATATCGGCCACCATCCTCGCGCCGACCTGATGGTACTCGTTCGCCACGCACGCGACCACCGCCCGCCTGCCCACTCGCTCGCTTCGAAACAGGACCGGGTAAACGACGCTCATCAGACTCTCGGTAATCGCCGTCGCCAGGTGCTCCACCGCGACGGAGATCTTGTTGCGCTCCCAGAGCGCGCCAACGTCGTAGAGCGATCGCTGGAAGAGGTCCAGGTAGATCGCGCGAACACCGGTTTTTTCATCCAGCAGCTTCTGCACGATAGCCATGCATGGCCGGCGCCTGCCGCTGAGCAGGTTGTCGAGGTAGTCCAGATACTCGGCATCGGTCAGCGGGGAGACGGCTAAGGGCGCGGCATCCAGACGTCCGGCGCTGTCAATTGCGGTCATGGTTATTAGCTCTATTAAATCGATTATTGCGTTCGATGTCAATCACCGTACGATGCGGCCCAACCACCAGTCGTCATATCTCAAAGGTGGGAACAGCCTTCGTTCCGTGTTCACCCTCAACAGCGAACGTAGTGGGAGAGTCTCGACTTGTCGGCAATGATATGGGGGACCGGTCTGTTCGGCCGGCTTACGCCTGCAGGCGCGCACCCTTGGTTCGTTTTCTGCTGGAGGAGGTCGTCGGAGGCTCCCGGTGATAGCGGTGGTCGCGGTCTATGGAGACACGGTCCTTGAGCAGGGTCTCTATCCGTCGGAAGTCCGCCCGCTCCTCAGTATCGCAAAGGCTCAGTGCTTGTCCGTCGCTCCCCGCGCGAGCGGTCCGGCCAATCCGATGGACGTAGGTCTCAGGCTCATTGGGAATCTCGTAGTTGATAACGTGCGTGATATCGTCTACATCGATGCCGCGTGCGGCTACGTCGGTGGCGACCAGCGCCTGGATTTTGCCGCTGCGGAAACTCTCCAGTGCGCGCTGCCGCTGGTTCTGAGTTCGGTTCCCGTGTAGCTCGCCGGAGGGGATCCCGGTTTTGGTGAGGACCGCCGCCACCTTCTTGGCGCGGTGCTTGGTGCGGGTGAACACCAGGACACGAAACATGTTTCGGTCACGGATGAGATCCGGCAGCAGCGCAATCTTGTCCTCTCGAGCCAGGTGAAGGACACTCTGTGCAATGCCGTCCGCGGTGACCGCGGCTGGAGCCACGGCAATACGCTCAGCGGTGCCCAACAGTTCCCGCGATAGCTTCTCAATCTCAGGCGGCATGGTCGCTGAAAAGAGAGCCGTCTGCCTCCGATTCGGCATCCGCTTGGCAATTCGGCGAACATCCGGAATGAACCCCATATCCAACATCCGGTCCGCTTCATCAAGAATGAAGTACTCCACAGCGGAGAGATCCACGGCGCCTTCGCCAATGAAATCCAGGAGGCGGCCCGGAGTAGCAGCTAGGATGACTGGATTCCTCTCAAGCGCATGAAGCTGCCGCGGCTTGGGCGCGCCGCCGAATACCACCGTGTGGGAAATGCCTGAACGGGCGCCATACGTAGCCACGCTTTCATCAATCTGGATGGCCAGCTCGCGCGTGGGCGCCAGTACGAGCGCGCGCGGCTGCGCCGGGGTGCCGTGACGTCGCTTCCTGCGGTCTTGGCCAAGATGCTGCAGCAGCGGAAGCGTAAATGCAGCGGTTTTTCCGGTCCCGGTCTGGGCAGTACCCAGGACGTTCGCTCCGGAGAGAAGCACCGGTATGGCGCGCAGCTGGATCTCAGTAGGATGCTGGTAACCCTGGGTGGAAACGGCGTGCACCAGGCCTGAGGAGAGGCCGAGGTCCGAAAACGAGTGAGAATGCATGAATATCCTTTGTCAGTGAAACGCGCCCCGCGGAGGGTTACACCTGGTGTATTGCGGGCGAAGTTGGGCACCGGCCGAACGGAACCGAAGTCGGTTCCCGCGGGATCGCCGGATCAGTCAGCCGCTGCGCAGAAAGAAACATTATTCCGGAACGAATGTCAACAGCTACTTGACTCCCGCCCGGTAGTACGCCGGCAAAACAATCCAATTGTGCGGGGAACGCTCGGCAAGAATGGACTTAAAGAAGAAAACGGACGTATAGGTTTGACAAGCCTTTTTGCGTCTTTTAGACTTAGTTCAATGAAACAATACAACATCATCGGGCGCACACCACGCGCCCGGACCGCTCGCGTTCAGCGAGTGGAGGGAAAACCACACGGAGCCGGCACTCAGGACCGCGCGGTGGTTCCAGGCGCACCTGTGGCACGCACGCTGGTGCTGGGTCTGCTGGTCGCAGGCCTGCTGGTCACGGGACTGGTGGGCTGTGCAACCGCCGCCCGGGAGAGCTTCAACGCGGCAAAGGACGCCCTAGATGCCGGCCGGCCGCTTGAAGCGTTGGTCGCGGCCACGGAGGCGCTGATCGAGGATCCGGAGTTCGGGCGAGCGAAGGACTTCCTTCGTGACCACGCGGACACCGAGCTGGCCGCCGCGGAGGCGTACCTCTCCTCCACGGTGGGAACCACCGTGCCCGAGGACCTGGAGCGGCGCTTTGACACGCTCAACAAACTGGTGACCTTCTACGACAACCTGGAGCAGGTCGGGCTCCCAATCACGGCTGACAAGAAGCTCTTTGGCCTGATCAAGGGGTGGGAATGGTCTACGCCCATGGAGGACTATCGCCCTCAGGTTCTGATCGCTCGGGCTGCTGCTCGCGAGGGATTCCTGACCGCGGGGTACGCGGCACTCGATGGCGGAGACCTGGAGACTGCAGATGTGATGCTGGGTAAGGTGGTAACCAAGTTCGCGGAGGATGGCTCAGAGGAGCAAGCCGCGGACCGGAGCGCCATTTCGACGGCGTTTGGCCGGCACGCGGACGACTACCTGGGTGCGGAGAGCTCAGAGGAGCTACTTCACGCAATCCAGGCGTATGAAATTGGACTTGGCTACGAACAGCAACCGAGTCTTCAGGACGGTCTTGCGCAGGCGAAGCTGGAAGTCTCTGATGCGTTCTTCGCCGAAGGGCTTGTGCTTGAGCGCGACGGTACGCTGGAGTCCCTTACCCAAGCGGTGGCGCTCTTCGAGCGAGCCCTCGAATACAACGGAGACAACCAGGCTGCCGCAACCGCGAATACCAGAGCACGCACGTCTATTGCGGAGATTCACTACCAGGACGGTCTGGAGCTCGCGGCGTCGTACACGAATCCGGAATCGGTTGACGCCGCGAAAGCCCGGTTCCAGGAGGCACGGGAGTGGGTACCTGAGTACCGGGACTGCACCGTGCAGCTTGCGCGGCTTGATGTGGCCACTGAGTTGATTGGGTTCTCCGCCGGCGCACGCTCCGTCCAGGAGGAGTTCGACGCGGCGACTGAGCCGGTGCGTCAGCTTGCGTCGCTGGTGGATAGCGCACACAACGGCATGAACGACCTCAACTTCATCGCAGACAAGGTGGTTCAACTGGACGGTCAGCTGAGATCGATCAACAATACGATCACGGTGCTAACTCCCGTACCGGTTGTAGGACAGGCGCTCCGGGGGGTCGGGACACCGCTCAGCATGGTCAGACGGCCGGTCCATGCAACCGCGGAGAGCATAGACCGCGTGAGAGATCCGTTTGTGACCCCCAGCCGCAATGCACTCGCAAAGACGAAAGGTCATGTGGATCAGATCATCTCCGCTCTGAACACGATCAACCGCAGCCTGGAGCAGACGCGGACCATGAGTGACCGCCTGTACGAGTTTGTGGTGCTCATGGATGACACGGATGACCTGGCAACGGTAGCCGCTGAGATCGAGTCGCTCACGGGGACACTGGAGGACGTTCAGGACGAGCTGGAAAACGTCAACGATGCCCAAGCGTCCGCGGCGGGCAGTCTCAACGACGTTGCCGCGGCGGCGGATCTCATTGATCAGGTGGCGGACGCAATCAGCGACTTCATGAAGCCGCTTGATTCGATCAAGGGCGTTACCGACGCGATCGACTCGGCGCTCAATCAGCAGATCAAGGTGCCATTTGTCGGCTCCTTCTCCGTGGGCGGGGCGCTGGATTCCGCAAACGGGCTGGTCGCCGACGCGGCGCAGGCGATAATCGATCCAATCCTGGACGGACTGGACATTGAGATCCCGAGCATCCCGGGCCTGGAGGAGCTGCAAGCGATCTTTGACGCGGTTGAGGGGTATCATCAGGATATCCTCGCTGCAGCCGGAGAGATCGAGGACTCGGTAGCCGGAATAGCGGCGATCCCGGCCCGGATGGACCAGCGTGTTGCGGTCATCGTGGAGCTGACCGGGTACAACTGATCGGTCCGTCACGCGCGTGCACCGCCGGCGTGCACGCGTGCGCTGCCTTGACATTGCACTAATCTGGATTTACCGTAACATGTAATCTATACAATACGTTGATTACAGTTACCCTTGTTGCGCCGCTACTCACAATAACGCGGCACAACCAGAATCTTCTCGCGATGTCGAGGTAGCCTATGCTCAAATCCCCCATCCGCGGTGGTGTGCACCCCGCCTACAACAAGGGGCTTGCCTCCGGTAGCGCCATTGAGTCAGTGCCGCTCCCAGAAAAGCTCGAAATCCCGCTCTCACAACACCTCGGGGTGCCGGCGTCACCGGTGGTCTCCCGGGGAGATGAGGTGACCCCCGGCCAACTCATCGCTGAGGCGCCAAAGTTGATCAGCGCGAATGTGCACTCCCCGGTTGCCGGCAAGGTCCGGACCGTGGTTCAGAAACCGTTGCCGGGCGGCCGGATGTGCGACTACGTGGAGATCCAGGTGGACGCGGAGGCCACCTTGGCACATGAGCGGCACCGGCAGGAGATCGACCTCTCCCAGGTTGACCAGCCGTGGTTGGCAAAGACCCTGCGGAACGCGGGTATTGTAGGCATGGGTGGGGCCACCTTCCCTACGGACGTCAAGTTTTCTCCACCACCGACAGCCACGCTCGACACGTTCATCCTCAACGGAGCCGAGTGCGAGCCATACCTGACCTGCGACCACCGGATGATGGTTGAGCATACCCGTGAGATTCTGGAAGGAATGCAGCTGGTACAAGCCGCGTTCGAGTTCCCGCACGTGGTGGTGGCCATAGAGAAGAACAAACCGGACGCGATTGAGGCGTTCCGGAGCTTGCACGGCTCCGTAGATGGGCTGGATTTTGAGGTGGTGGCGCTGGATCTGCACTACCCGCAAGGCGCTGAGAAGATGCTCATCACTGCGGTAAACGGACGTGTTGTGCCCGCGGGCCGGCTTCCGTTTGAGGTTGGCGTGGTGGTCTCCAAC
>CAYTGY010000045.1:0-16508 GCA_964437265.1 uncultured Spirochaetaceae bacterium
CGCTGCATCGCAGCAATCGGGCTGATCTTCGTTGCCATGCGGACCGGATAGAGACTCGCGATCCACGCCATCGCGCCAACGCCGGCAAGTGAAGAGATGATCGCGCTTGCTGAGATTGCCGGGCGGAACACCTCCCCGCCAAGCAGGATCTGCAGGAAGCGCGTGTCCGCCTGGATGCCGAGCGCCCCTATAGCGGCCACGGTGATTGCGCCGGCAATCATTCCGGCAAGCCCAAAAGCGCCGGTAATGGCGAGCGTCTCGCGGGTGATGAGCTTGCGCACAAAGCGTTTCTTGCCGCCTATTGCGCGGATAGTGCCAATCTCCGGGATTCGCTCGCTCACGGAGATCACCAGCGTGTTCACGATGATGATGATGGAGACGATTGAGACGATCAGCGCGACCGCGTTGAAGATGATCTGGAGGGACACCACAAGCGTTATGGTGGCTCCGGCCGCCCACTGCCTGTCGCTTACGGTGGTACCGGGCACATCGGCAAGCTCACGCCGCAGCTCGCGCTCCAGGCGGCCGGCGGAGCGCGCCGGCGCCGCCGTGGCGATGATGAAGTGCCATTGATCAAGGTCAAAGGTCGAGCTGCGATCGGCTCGGCCTGAGTCGCCGAGGACCTGCTCCACATCGGTCACCGGCGCCGGCGCGCCACCGGCACGCGGTGTCCCGGCCGGATCGCCCAGCGGCGCGCCGGCACCGAAGAGATCGTCTTCGCTCACCGCGCCCAGGAGCTGCTGCTCAGCGACCGAAAGGTCTGCCACGGTGACCGGCCGGACGTCAAGCCCGGCGAGCTCCCGCGCGGTGGCCAGGTCCACGAGCGAAACCATGGAGAGCTGCGGGTTGCGCTGGGAGAACTCAAAAATGCCGGTGATGGTCACCTCGCGGATCCGGCTCCCCCCGGCTTGCGAGGTGCCTGAGATCCGGATCACGTCGCCGGGCTCGCAGCGCATCCCGGTGGTCTGCCGGAGCTGCCGCGCGGCCTCCGCACTGAGAAGCATGCCGCGCTCGCCTTCCGCAAATGCACTCCCGGCGAGGATCGTGATGCCGTCGTCGAACATCGACAGATACGCCCCCGGATCGATTCCCCAGAGCGTCGCCACACCGGACTGCTCTTCGTTATGCAGGTAGAGCCCCTGCGCCTGGACAATGCCGGTCCACGCCGCGGCACTCGAACCGGTGAGGATTTCACGGATCGCTTCCGCGTCGTGTAGCGCCGGGACCGACGTATTGAGTCGGTCCAGCCCCTGCACGCCAAAGAGCGAGATACCGTAGGTGCTCTCCGCATGAACCACCACGTCACCGGTGAAGCTCTCACGGTAGCCGGCTTCCATCTTCTTCGTCACGCTGTCCATGAGCGAGTTGCCCGCGACGAGCACGGTCATCGCCACCGCAATCAGCACACCGACGATGATCGTCTTGCGCTTGTGCTCGCGCAGATTGCGCAACGCGATCTTCCAGACAATCATGCCGCGCTCCTCGTGTTCTCGCTGATGAGCCCGTCCTTGAGCCTGATCACGTGGCCGGCAATACTGACGATCTGCGCATCGTGCGTGCTGAAGATGAAGGTGGTGCCCTCGCTGCGGTTCATCTGCTTCATAAGTCCAATGATCTGCTCACCGGTCTCAGAGTCGAGGTTGGCCGTCGGCTCGTCGGCAAGGACGATCTGCGGCCGCGTGGCAAGCGCCCGCGCAATCGCCACCCGCTGTCGCTGGCCGCCTGAGAGCTCGGCCGGCCGGTGGTCGCGCCAGTCGGTGAGTCCCACCGACTCGATCAGATGATCGATCCACGCGCCCCGCTCGGCCTTGCCGGGAATCGTCTCCCCAATCAGGAGCGGAAACTCGATGTTCTCATAGACGTTGAGCACCGGAATGAGGTTGAACGACTGGAAGATGAACCCGAGCACCTGGTGGCGAAGCGCGGTGATCTCATCGTCTGAGAGCCCGCCGGTGGGCGTCCCGTTGATCCGCACCGTACCTTGAGTGGGCGTGTCAATGCAGCCGATCATGTTGAGAATGGTCGACTTGCCCGAGCCCGAGGGCCCGGCAATTGAGACAAAGTCTCCCCGCTCTATCTGGAAGCTCACGCCCTTGACCGCATGCACCTCGGTCTTTCCGAGCGGATAGACCTTGCGAACCTGCTGTAGCTCAACGATTGCCATCTACACCTCCCACCGAGTCTGTGCGTGACAAGGTATCCGTTGCTCCGGCTTCGCCCCATAACTGCCGCATGAGGATTACCTAACAAAATGTTATCAAACGTTCGTGTCATCACAGGCGGGTGCGGAGTAGACTGTGCCCATGAACGCCACGGTTCTGGTGGTAGAGGACGAACCAGAAATTGCCGAGTTGATCGAGCTCTATTTTGCCGGTGAGGGGGCTGAGGTGGTGCGCGCGCCAACCGGCGAACGGGCGCTCGAGCTCTTTGCGCCTGACCGCTTTGATCTGGTACTGCTTGACATCAACCTCCCCGGGAGCGACGGGTTTGAGGTGCTCGCCGCGATTCGCCGAAGCACGCAGGTACCGGTCATGATTATCTCAGCGCGGGAGGCGGATGAAGATCAGATCTTTGGTCTGGGGATTGGCGCGGATGAGTACGTCACCAAGCCGTTCTCCCCAAAGGTGCTGGTGGCCCGCGCCCGGGCGCTGCTCAGACGCCGCGCCTCAGGTGACGGTCGCGCGGTCCGGTTTGGCCCCTACACCTTCAACCCGGACTCCTACGTGCTGCTCAAGGACGGAGAGCGAGTGAGCCTCTCCGCGCGCGAGTTCGACGTACTGGCCGCGCTCGTTGCGGCCGGCGGGAGGCCCATGCGCGCGGAGGAGCTCTATGAAACGGTGTGGGGAAACCGCTACGGTGATGTGACCACCGTGGGCGTCTACGTCCAGCGGTTGCGGCGAAAACTGGAGGATGACCCGCGGACGCCTGCCTACATCGAGACGATCCATGGAAAAGGATACCGCTTTGCTAAAGGATCCACGACATGAAACTGGGAAGACGCTTTCTGCTCTTGAGCCTGAGTCTTATTGCGGTGCCTGTACTCATTGGCTCCGCACTGGGGCTGGTGCAGTGGCTCACCGAAGGATGGACCGCCACGCTGGGCAGCTACACCGCCGCGCGCCGCTGGCTGGACCGCACGGTGCAGGAAGCGCAGACCACTGAGGAGATCATTGAGAGCCGTCCGCGGGGCGTGGAGCTTGCCGTGGCGGATGCAAACGGACGGGTAGTTGCCGCCACCGCGGCAATGGCGGACCGCGTGCACCTCTCATCTGAGGAGCTTGCGTCAAGACCCGCCGGCGAGGGCCCGGAGGAGACGCTCATTGTGCCGCTTCCCAACCTGGACGGCGCAGCGTTCCTCATTGCGCAGTTCGGAAGACCGCGGGTCTTTCATTCGCGCCCGCCGTGGGTGCCGGCGGTGGTGGGGCCGTTCGTGTTCCTGGCGCCGGTGATTGCCATCTCACTCTGGATCCTCCGGGACCTGCGCAGGTCCATCATCACGCTTCGCGACGCGGCGGTACGGATCAGCTCAGGAGACCTGGAGTTCCAACTTGATACCTCCGGCACGGATGAGTTCGCGGAGGTCCGCCGGAGCTTTGAGACCATGCGGGGAACCATCCGTGAGGAGTACGACCGCCGCGCCCGCTTCACACTGGGCGTGAGCCACGACCTCAAGACCCCGCTCGCGCTGATCAAAGGCTACGCGGAGGCGATAGAGGACGGCCACGCCGCCGACCCCGCAAAGCTTGCCCGCTATGTCCGTATCATCCGTGAGCGCAGCGATCTGCTCCAGGAGCGGATTGCGCACCTCATCTCATTTCTCAAGCTGGAGACCGGAGAGTGGCTCTCAACGCTCAAGCCGGTTGCGCTGGGCGCGTTCCTGGAGGAGTGCGGGGCAACCGCGGCTACCGACGCCAGGCTGGAGGGCCGCTCGGTTGAATCTCACATCCGGCTGCCCGGGGATCTGGTGGTGCGGCTTGACCCGGTGCTGGTCCGCCGCGCCATTGAAAACCTCATCCACAATGCGCTCTCACACAGCCCCGCGGGCGCGTGGGTACGGCTGGAGGCACGGGCCGATGTAGGCGCAGGGCGGGTGCTCATCGCCGTGGCCAACGGCGGCTTCACCCTGCCCGCCGCAGATCTGGCGCTGCTCTCAGAGCCGTTCTACCGAGGGGACTCCGCGCGCTCGGGCGCCGGCGCAGGGCTCGGGCTCTCCATCGTCCGGTCCGTGGTGGAATCCCACGGCTGGACGCTGCACATAGACGACTCGGTACCCGGAGAGAGCAGGTTCGTGATTGCGGTGCCGGTGGGACGGTGAGTAGAGCGGCAGGTGGCCCACCGGCGGCGTTCGCACAGATGGTGGCGGGCGGGGATCGGTCGCTGTTGCACACGTAACTACGTGTTACACTACAACGTTTGCGGAGGTGTGAATGCGAAACATTACACTCTCATTTCCGGATGAAGTGGTAGAGCGGGGACGCGAATATGCACGGCGCCGCGGAATGTCGCTCAATGGACTTGTGCGGGAGGCGCTCCGCAGAATGATAGAAACGGAAGAACGTGCGGCCACCGACGCCCTGTTCACAGCGCTTGATGCGGCAGGCGGGGACTCGCACGGCAGAACATGGAACCGGGATGAGCTCTATGACCGGCAAAGTCTTTCTTGATACCAATGTGCTGATGTATGCCGGCGACAGGGGGAGTCCGGCTAAACGAGAGGTAGCGCGCGCCATCATGGAAGAACATGGCGGCTTTGCTGCCGTCTCCACGCAAGTCCTGCAGGAGTACTTCGTTGTAGCTACGCGGAAGATGGGAGTCGCCCCGCTCAGTGCCAAGGAGGTCGTCAACGCGACCTGCGCACGGTTTGAGGTGATAACGGTCGATTTGGGAGTAGTCAGCCGTGCAATTGACGGCTCCATCCTGTGGCAGGTCTCGTTCTGGGACGCGTTGATTCTGGCCGCCGCTGAAACCGCTGCGTGCGCCACAGTACTGTCTGAAGATCTCAACGCCGGCCAACGGTACGGGTCAGTGGAAGTCCGCAATCCGTTCGGCTGATTCGTCCACCCAACCATTCACCTTGCCCCTGATCGGTCTCCCCAGTACCATTGGTCATCAGGGAGGCTTCATGATGAAAACACCGTGCATTGTTATTGCTTTGCTGTTGGTTGGCGCCGCTGCCTGGGGTGAGCCGTTCAACGCCACCGGGTTCCTCCACCAGAACGACGGACTGGTGACCGAATTCGAGAGTATGGAGATCAACTACGCAAATCTCAACGACCGCCCGGTGCTCTACTTGAAACGGTCGCAAACAAGCGGCCGGATAGAGGTGGACCTGGGTATTGTCCGCGAGATCATCTTTCTCGAGTCACCCGACGGCACAACGTACTGGTCGCAGAACAGTCGCGTTCACGTCACGCTGAAGAACGGACAGGAATCTGAGTTCCTCCTTGCAGATAGAGTCTACGATTTCCGGATTTCGCTCTTTGATAGCTTCACTCAGTCTGAACAGCAGACGACGGTTGATGACGGTGCAACGGCCCGGATTGTCTTTGGTGACGACTTCGGCAATGTGCGGATCAACCCGGACACCGGGAAGATCTGGCCGCCGAGTTACCGCTTTGATCCCTACACCGGCCGCGAGCTGCAGTGGTTCCAGAATGAGACCTCGCTCAAGTGGGGCGGCGAGGCGCAGGCGGTTGTGGCGCGGTATGAGCTCCAGGCAACCGACGTATCGGTCCCCGGATTCTACCGTGTTCCCACCGCTACACCCGGCGACGACGCGCCGTCTGATGAAGAGCTGAACACGGCGGTGAGGGACTACGTCCGCGCATGGGCGAATCCCTTCTCCGGCTCCGAACAGATCAGCGATTCGCTCCAACGCCTGCGAGACCAGGTCCTGGGAGACTGAGGCAACGAGGGAAGGTCTCCCCCATTCGGGCTATCCGCGGCCGGCGTCAACCAGCTCCGCACCGCGTGGTAGACGAACGGGTCGGCGAACACCACCTTGCGCGCCCTCTTTGGCGCCGCGGCATGCCGATGCTCGGCAAGCGCGGGAAGCACCACCAAGACATCCATCCGCGACAGCAAGTCCACGTAGTCCGCGACGGTAGCCGGATGGTCAATCGACAGCTCTGCGGAGAGCGCTCCTGCTTCCCGCGCTTGATCATATCTCCCCGGATCCAGTCCGCATAGACTCCGTAGATCCAAGCAGAAATGGTACGCTCAGCGGCAAACGCGTTGATTGCCGTCAGGTAACGGTCGAACGCCTCTGCACGCCCCCGGTGCGCCTCAGACGCCGGAGCCGGTCAGGATGACGATGGTGTTGTGGAGCTCGCCACCGTCGGCCAGGAACTTGATCCCACGATCCCAATCCCGGATGTACGTCACTTCGTCAATACACAGATACTGGAGCGAGGAGGCCTTGGGCTCTGCAAAGCTCGACTGAACCAGTCGGACCAGCGCGTGATGATCGTCAATGAGCTCTCCGGTGAGATAGACGATCTGCTCCGGCTGCACTCCACGCTCAAGGAGCGTGAGCATCCAGTGCTTCATCAGGGTCGACTTCCCCAGCTGTCTCCCGCCGGTCACTGAGTAGATCCCGGGCTCAGTGGTGGGTAACGCGTCCAGGAGTGCAAACCGGTGAACCAGCGGCATCTGCTGGAGCTGAAGCAACTGTGGGTCGCGCGTCGCAAACTCCTGCGGGAAGCGGTGATGCGTGTTGTGCTAACGTCAACACGGGCAACCTTCTCCTCCGAGACCACTCAGGCGTAGGGCGTGTATCGCTCTCACCTGAGGACAGTTCGGCCCTACTCGTCTCTATGCGCTGTCGTTTGAGCCCGCAGTCCACACGGTAGCCGGGCCGTCCATCAGAAAATGGCGTGTGAGCGGAATGGCGTTCGTCGACGCGGGAGTGGACGGGGACGTGGAGCTCTTGAGCGAAGAAGAGGAAGAGCCGGCGAGACGCCACTCCATTGACTCACCCGCCCCATTTTGGCACCTTAACGTTCTGCACCGGGCCTATAGCTCAGTTGGTTAGAGCGACGGACTCATAATCCGTTGGTCGCAGGTTCAAGTCCTGCTGGGCCCAATAGAGTTTAGTCGGGTTTAGCACTATAAATGCTTTCCCGGCAAGGCTTTCTAAACCTGCCTAAATCGCCTTCCGGCTGCGAGTATGCAAACTTGTAAGCAAGTCATGCACGGGAGGCACCAATGATCGCGTACGGATATACCCTCTACAGGCGCTACTCAAAGCGCAAACGTAGCCACGTCTACTATGCTCAGTTCAGAGATGGGAAGACCGGCAGAAGGCTCCCCGGCCGATCCACCGGCCAGACCAGCAAGTCCTTGGCCCGGCGGTGGTGCGAGGAGCAACTTCGCGACGGCTTCTACGTCTCCGAAGGCGAGATGAGGTTCTCCGAGTACGCGAAGGACTGGTGGGTATGGGGCAAGTGCCCATACATCCAGCGGAAGCTGGACAGGGAGCAATCCTTCTCTCCGGGAACTGCGGAGTCCTATCGACTGAACCTTCACAACTACATTCTCCCCTTCTTCGGAACACAGAAACTCAACCGCATCAGCATGGATGCAGTGGAGCAGTTCTTGCACGATCTCCGCCTGGTTCGCAGACCGAACGGCAAGCCCCTCTCCGGCAAAAGCGTGAACAACATCCTCTCCACCCTCAGGGTCATGCTTGATCGAGCAGTGGATCTTGGCTACCTACCAAGGAACCCAGCCAGGCGAATCAACATCAGTGCGTCGTTCAATCAGATGGTCCGGCAGTCGCTTACGCGAGAAGAAGGGCTCCGTGTCCTTGACTACTGCGTTGGGGATAACAGTTGGAGAAACAAGCGCTACTATGCGCTGAACCTCGTGGCCGCAGTGTGCGGACTTCGGCTTGGCGAATGCCGAGGTCTTCAACCGCGGCACATTGGAGATGCGCAAATAGAGATCGTTCAGTCATGGAGTGACAAGGCCGGACTCCAGGACCCCAAGTGTGCGTCAGCTCGGGTCGTCCCCGTCCCCGTCGATGTAGAGCGCCTGCTGCGGGAAGTCATTGCAGAGAGCCCGTACGCAGATGATCCGGATGCGTTCGTCTTTCACGGACTTGACCCCTACAGACCGATGGACAACCGAACGGTAACGCTGGTGCTGTATGACGTGTTCAAAGCCGTGGGGATTGATGACAATCAACGGCGTGACCGAAACATCACCTTCCACTCCTGGCGGCACTACTTTGTCACGAACATGCGCGGACGGGTTTCGGACCCCATCCTCAAAGCGGTGGTCGGTCACAGAGGCTCTACGGTAACGGACCAGTACACCCATATTGGGCCAGATCGGTTTGAGGAAGTCCGGCACATTCAGAAGGAACTCTATCCTGTGCTACCATAGAGCGTGGAAGCGATATGTCCAAGCGTCTAGCAGCGGAAAACGACCATGGTCCATTCACCAGACGCAAGCTCTCTTCCAAGGAACTGCGCCAAATCCACTTGAAGATGGAGATGGCGAATCGGGAGATGCGGGCCGCGGAAAGTGATCCCCACGCCGGAGTCCCTCTGCCGGAGGTTCCACATGATCTGCACGCCAAGGTGAACGACGTTCTCTTGATAGAGAGTGATTCCGAGCGAGACGAAAAGCGCATGGCCCTTGCCGACCAGCTGGACTACGCAGTTTCTGCGCTATCGGCCAGACTCATGGACTGGAAGGCCGGGAAGCACACCGAATACCTGAACGCGGACATCGAAGACATTGAGTCCTACGTTGCACTCATCCGGGCCGAACGAGACCGACTTGAAAGCGGACTCGTACCCAGTGACCAAGAGGACTCGATGCCGACTGCGGCTTGCTTCGGTCACTCTCAGATCGAAGAAGACCGAGAGTACACCTACGCTGAGGCGGCGTCTGTGCTGGGCGTCAAAGCTCAGACCATTCGAAAGTACGTCAGCGAAGGGCGAATCCGTGCCCGCAAATCGGGAGGAAAGGGATACATCTCCGGGCGATCTATACGAGAGTACCGGGACGGGAGGAGTGACACTGGTGATGAGGAGCCAGCGCGAGTATCATCCTCACCGAAGAGCAATGACACGGCCACAGTTCACCGGACCGATGGTTTGCGTACAATCGAGGTGCCTGACAAAAAAAGGCTGAAGACCATCATCGACCTGCTCGAGGACCTGGAGGAGGAGTATCGAGGCATCGATCTCCGATTCGAGCGAACGGGGACCTCAAGCATGCAGTCATTCGTCGAGCAGCATTTTCATGTTTCGGGAGAGGACCCTCGGCGAACGGGGTGCATGACATGGGCCCATGAGCTTTCGTCCTCTGTGACACCAAGCTCATCTTCATTCCGGGACTGGGCAAGGATTGCAAGGGGCTCCCAGCGTGGCTGGCAGCACCTCGTTTCGCTACGAGTAAGCTGGGTCCGGTCAAAAGGGATTCCATCGCAACAAAGATGAGTACCATTCGGAAGCAGTACAAGTGTTTCGTTGCTCACTCGCCCGAGGTTGAAGACGCCGGTGTCGAACTGCGGGATTGGCAAATGTACATTCTCGAAAGCCTCGAATTCCACAAACGGACTAAACCCACCTAATCTCTACCAAATCGACCATCTCGGCGTTCTCCCTGATCATTGGCTTCAACAATCCAAGTCAAGGAGGACGTAAATGAACGTCAACTCATCAAGTGTCATCGCCAAAGACCCAGTCGACTATCGAGACATAGTTCCCGTCTCACCTGCACCACGCCCGGTAGATCTCCCGGAGTTCCTGGAGTCGCCGAACCTGGAGACCGTGGTCGCCGGGATCAAGAAGCTTTCAGCGGACGTGCGCCGGAACAAGCGAAACATCGCCGTTGCGCTGAACATGCTGGTGGACCGAAACCTGTGGAGGCAAGTGCCGGGATGCGCAAGCCACCGGGAGTACCTGACTCTCTTGGCCGACGACGTCGGTATCTCCGTTTCGACTCTCTACTCATGGATGGCCAAGGCCCGGGTGCTTGACCGGCGCCGCGTCTACCTCATGACCGAAGGGGTAGATGAGCTCGTGGCGTTTCCCGTCGCCGACTTGATCGACCGAGCTCTATCGGTGGACGTGGCTACGTTGCCAACGGTCGCCGACTACGTCAAGAACAGGACGGTGAGGGAGTTCCGGCAGTATGTTGCGGAACTCGAAAAACAATCGAAGCATGACGCCGGCGGGATCGCGGTGAAGTCTCCCACGAAAGACGTAGAGATTTCGACGCTCACTGCCCCACAACAAAAGGCGTGCGCCATCGTCGCCCGTGGTGCAACGCCGGTGATCGTCAGCGTGGATCGGCAGGACACCGAAGCCAAGATCGAGCAGCAACTCGCCATTGCCAGGCGCCAAGAGTTCAAGCTTCGACGTGGAATGTACCAGCCGGTGAGCATAGACCCGAGCCACCCTTCTCATGGATCACCGTGCACAAGCGCCTGTCCATGCGGCTTCTCCAAAAGGCGCTGGATGGCATCCTGACAGTAGGTTGGTACGCAACGTTTCGAACACCGGTCCTCGGCATAGACATCGATGACCATCGTACCGGCGGCTGGACCTACAACCAGCGGCATCCCCTTCCGGCCCTTCGCGAACACTATGAAGCTGTTGTCGAATCCTTTCCGCGCCAACCCTCACTTGTCGCAAAGAGTCCGCACGGAATCCACGTCTACTATCTTCTCACTGAACGAGTCCACATAGAGAGCTTGCACCACCTCGCCGGAACGATGATCGAAAATGCTTCTCCAGAGCTCAAGCCCACTCCGCATGCGACTCTTCGAATCCCGGCTACTTCACGCTTCCGTCACCCACGCAGTCTCCAGCCAATGAAAGAATGGAGAGATCAGGGCGTACCGTGGGAGAGACTGCCCCGGTATCCGATTAGTGATCTCTTCGGGGATGAGTGGCGTGATCGGCTTCCAGCACCCGGCAGAGCCGCTACCGGCCGCCCTTCCACCGACGAGCATCGAGTCACACTAGGCACCGAACGGCCGGTACTCCCAGACCTATCAGAGGTTGAGAGCACGGTACTTCCATTCAGAGACGGTGAGACGTATGAACAGACCTTCCTTTTCGCGATGGCATGTCGGCGCAGGGGGATGAGCGTCAACGAAACCATCAAACGTGCACTTCTTTGGCTTGACCGCTCAACCGCGTACACCGGGAGCCTCAGAGCAAGCCCCGATGAGTTGGAAGAGCGCATTCGCCATATCTTCAAGATTGAACGTAGTGAACCTGTGATCACGACACCGGATATTGGCGGCTTCAGACCGGCTGTCGAGAGGCTCGCCAAACAGCATCCGTTCGTTCCACAGCGAACCAAGGCCATCCGAAGATTCCTCGAGAACCTGGTTCGGCTGAAGATCTACCATGATGCGGTAGCGGCGAACGAGTCCATGCTCTTGCGGTACGACGACAAGTACCCCTTCTACCGGCTGAATAGGTCCAGAGGCGTATACCCGCTCCCTTCCAATCTTCTCAAGAAGTGGAACACGAACTACCCCTCAATCCTTGCGTGGCTGATGGAGATAGGAGTCCTGATCGATCCCGGGACTTCGTTCAGTCCTCACCAGCGAGTGTGCAAGTACTACGGCATCAGCATTGCTGTCTCGCCGGACGAGTCCGAGTCGGATGGATGATTTTTGAGAGACGTGGTTGGATTGCAGAGACATCGCTGTCCGGTGAGAGGATAGTCCGGGCACGGGGTGGCCTACTGTGGCGACCTACAAGAACGGCGGCAGCGAAAGAGGAAAACATGAAGCCCATAGAGGAACCGGGGCATCGGGACCAACTCGTTCTTTGACATACTCCAGCTGCACCTTCGCCTGCCACACCACTACTTGAAACGGCAAGAGGTGCAAACACCGTGACCGAACTTGATCTTGAAGAGCTGGACCAGATCAACCGGCTCCTTCTGGATGCGACAGCAATCGTCGACATTCTGAGCGTGACCGATCCCATGACTCTTGAGGACCAGACGGTCAACGTTCTCGGGCGCATTGCCCGAGACCACCTCCACACTGTTCAGAGGATCCTGAAGGTCCAGGGGGTAGAACGTTGACGTGCATGGTTATTTGCGAACGCAGAGCGAAAGAGGCGGTGAAAGTACGGATGCCCGGCGACGCCTACAACGCACTTCAGGAGTACTGGAGGAAGCAAAAAGAGCACTTCCTGGTGCTAACCTTGGACGGGGCTCACGTGATCCACTCAATCAGGATCGCGACAATCGGAACCGTCAATCGATCCATCGTGCACCCACGAGAGGTGTTCATCGAAGCGGTCAGAGATAACGCCGCCGCTGTGATCGTCGCGCACAACCATCCGTCCGGTAACATAGAACCATCCTTCGAGGACCGGGAGGTGACCCGCCGTCTCAAGGAAGCCGGCAGCATCCTTGGGATCCCTGTGCTCGACCACCTCGTCTTCAGCTGGCGTGGCTTCTACAGCTTCCTCGAACATGACGAGCTGTGACTCTGCCAGGTTTCGGCACAGGAACCTGATACTTGTAGCCCACAGCGAGGTTGTGATGGGTTCGAGGGCGAAGTACAGTAGCAACGTGCATGGTCGGAATCTGATCAAGATCCTTAAGGCGGTCGATGTTCTATCGCGTCCCCAGGGTGCCACAATCAAAGAACTCCAGGAGGAGCTCGGTGTGGCCAGACGCAGTGTGTATCGCCTGTTCGAGACCCTGGGCGAGCTCCAGTTTCCCATCTACGACGAGGACCGCCCAGGCGAGAAGGAGAAGCGGTGGCGTCTACAGGAGGACTACCTGCATACGCTGCCGAATCTGCGAGTACCGGACATGAAGCTCTCCCCTCGGGAGCTCCTCGTGCTCTACTTCCTCCTGAGCCAGGATCGAGTCTTTGAGAACACAAGCGTAGCCGGTGTACTGTCGTCCATTCGCGAGAAGCTGGCCGCCCTGATGCCGACGACCTACCTGACCGCCGCACAGTCGCAACGAATCGAGACGCTCTTCGCCGCGGGCACCCTCCATCCCAAGAGCTACGACGGCTACGAGAAGATCCTCGAGACCCTTCTGGATGCAATCGTCGAACGCAGAATGTGCAAGGTCACCTACACCGCATTGAGCCACGGGGCGACCAACACGTACACCATAAACCCGCTGCGCCTCTTCGAGCATGACGGCGGACTGTACCTCTTCGTGCAGCTTCCTGAGCCAGACGTGACCCGGATCATCGCCGTCGACAGGATTGAGAGTATCGAGCCAACCGAAACGATCTTTGAAGAGCCGAAGGACTTCGACCCCAACGAGATACTCGCGTCCACCTTCGACTTAACCCTCGGGGATCCGGTGGATGTGGAGATCCACTTCTCAGCCAAGGCCGCCCGCCGCATTCGAAACCGGCGCTGGTCGGCTACGCAGAAGATCGAAGAACTCGGAGACGGCTCGCTCACCCTGACCATGGAGACTTCTGGACGGGACGACGTCGTTCGGTGGGTGCTGTCGTTTGGCGCCGACGCCGAGATTCTACAGCCGGATACGCTGCGTGCCGAGGTTCGAAAATGCCTACTCGACACCCTGAAAGCGTATCCTCCTAAGAGATGACCGAAACCAACCGTTCCGCTATACTCATGTGAGATGGTCATGGAAGAGCAACTAGAGCGAACACTACATTCGATCAAGGATACTTTTCCGGTGGAAGCCGTATACGTGTTCGGCTCCTATGCGAACGGTTCAGCTCGTCCCGACAGCGACATCGACCTCCTCGTGGTCTGCTCCGAAGACCCGGGGGACCTGTTCGAGATCACCTACGAGATTCGACGATACCTGCACGAACGCATCGAACTGGCCATTGACGTCGTAGTGACAACCACTGGGCAGTTCAAGCAGCGTCAAGACCAGCCCTGGACCGTGGAGCATGTTGCTCATTCAGAAGGTGTTGCTGTCTGATGGGCTCGTCTCAGGCGCTGGAATGGGTCGCGTCCGCCGAGCGGGATCGAGACTCTGTCTACATATTGCTCGAGTCATCCAAACCGCCGTATGAGATCATTGCTTTTCACTGCCAACAGTGTGTCGAGAAGTATCTCAAGGCGCTGTTTGTTCAACACGACCGCAAACCTCCCTTCGTTCACGACCTTCTCAGGCTAAATCGTGGGATGCAGGATCTCTATCCGGCTCTTGCGAACACTGAGGCGGAGTGCGAGCGATTAACCCCTTTCGGGACGGTGACCCGATACCCAGGCTCCATCATGGAGCCTTCGGCTGAACATATGCCACAGGCGACCGAGTGGACCGAATCAGTCCGCCGTGCCGTCCGTAACTGCTTAGGGCTCTCCTCACAGTAACCGGCACTACGTTCTCCCGCATGTCCTCACTACTTGAACACCAAGAACTACGTGTTCACGGAGGTGCCATATGGCAGAAACAGCGGCACAGACCGCACCGGCGAAAACAGAAATCGACGAGGCCAAGATCAGAGAGTACATCGAGGTCTCAGGCCTCGCATCAGAGCTCACCGAGAACGAGAGGCGGCAGTTCATCCAGTTCTGCACCAGCTACCAGCTCGATCCGTTCAAGGGCGAAGTTCATTGTTCGGTCTACGGACAGGGCGAGTATCGGAACCTCAGCCTGATCGTTGGGTTCCTCACGTACGTCAAACGGGCGGAGCTCAGCGGAAGGCTCGACGGCTGGTCCGCGGACATCGAGGGCACCGGCGAGGACACGAAGGCCGTCGTGACTATCTGGCGGAAGGACTGGTCACACGAGTTCCAGAACCGCGTTCACTGGAAGGAGGCCGTACAGCGAAAGCGAGACGGTAGCCTAACCGCCTTCTGGAAGAAGATGCCCAGGTATCTTCTCAAGAAGACCGCCATCGCCCAAGCGTTTCGGCTCGCCTTCCCAGCGGAGCTCGCCGGCATGGGGTACGACGAGGCTGAACTCCCAGAGGAGATGACCCAGCCGGTATCCGGACGGACGAACGAGGCCTCACAACCGGACAAGGAAGCAGGCTCCCCGTCCACTCAACGTCGCCGCAACAGCACCAAGACTTCCCCGGAGAAACCGAAATCCGACCCCCGAACGATCCCCTTCCCATCAGCGGAGAGCAGAAGAAACGGGAGCGGAAAGGGCGCCGATGAGCGTGACCAACTGGAGAACGCCATCCGCGAGATGGTCAGTACCAACGCCCTCGCGTTCCCCAAGGCACACGTGACCTGGATCGAGAAGGAGCTCGCCAAGAAACCGTCCAAGGAACGGCTTGAGCAGATCATCGAACACATGCAGTCGGTTGTCGGAGGCCCGGAAGAGGCGTCCACGGATGAAGGAGCAACCGCCGAGAACCAATCAGCCGAAGAGCTCATCTTCTAAAGGTCGGACTCACTCGCCAATCTCGACTATCCGCTCTACTTCCTGGATTTCGAGACCATGGCAGACCCGGTGCCCAGGCTCGAAGGGCTCGGGCCGTACCATCAGTACCCCTTCCAGTTCTCCCTGCACGTCATGGCAGCCAACGGCGACATCAAGCACCTGGAGTACCTCCACCCGGACACAAGCGATCCCCGGCGACCACTCATGGAGGCGCTGATCAGGGCTATCGGTTCGGACGGTACGATCGTCACCTACAATGCCCCATTTGAGCAGCGGGTCATCCGAGACCTTTCCCGCAGGTTCCCGGAGCACCGACGACAGCTCCTGAACTACCTGGATCGATTCTTCGACCTCCTGACAATCTTCCGAGACCACTACTTCGATCCTGTCTTCGGTGGCTCGAACTCAATCAAGAATGTGCTTCCGGTGCTTGTACCTGAGCTCAGCTACGCCACCCTGGAAGTCCAGAGCGGAGACCTGGCTCAGCTTGCGTGGAAGGAGATGCTCTCAACCTCGGATGAGTCCAAACGTCTTGCGTTGGCGGAGTCGCTCAAGCGGTACTGCGAGCTCGACACGTGGGCGATGGTTCGGCTCTACCAGGAGCTCCTGGCGCGCATATCGGCATAGCGGATCATTAAGCCTACCAATCCTCACCGGCGGAGTTGTATCGAGAGCGTCGCCTCGCTTGAGCGTACCGTGAAGAGGCTGATCTCCCTGTTACCGAGAGTACTGTCCCGGTTGGGTTGTGGAATAGTGGCGTCAATACTGGCGTCAGTCGTCCTGTCGCCGGGAGATCGTGCTGTGCCGTACCGAACGGATCGTCCAGACGACTCTGGGCAGCTCCCATCAACTTTGGGCGTTCAACTGTTTCAGAATGTGCTTGGCCAGGATTTCATTGATCTCTCGGTGACGTGGAACCGGCTGTGACATCCCGGTCCGCGGATTGCGGTACCAATCGTGCTTGCCACCATGTCGTATCAGCACGCAGCCAGCCTGTTCCAACTGGTTGATGAGATCCCTTCGCTTCAACTCACTTCCAACTCGGCAACGCGACGGGCCTCGGGAATTCTATCGTTGGAGAGGTCCTCATACAGATCTCGCAGGTGTGCCTTGAGGTCTTCGAGCGTTTCACCTTGCGTCCAATAATCAGGGTACTGCTCAAGGTACCCGAGCCA
>CAYTGY010000046.1:0-16371 GCA_964437265.1 uncultured Spirochaetaceae bacterium
GGTCGAGGCGGACGATTCGGGCATCACGCTCGAAGAGGACGCGATCAGCGGGACCGTTATCTACGTGCCGCGGAGCGCCACGGGATCACTCGGATTGTCAGAGCGACCGGAGACAATCCTCTGGTATCCGCAACGTCAGCCAATCTGCTGCTGGAAGATCACACGCGCGCGCGCGCGGATTTCAGAGCATACGACGGGCTGCCGCTTGGCGCCGGGGTGGAGATTGTAGAGACGCAGGCGCTTGCGGTCGCGGCAGCTGCGGATCCGACGCCGTACGAGCGTGAGCATGCAACCCCATTCATCTACCATAGACCGGAGCAGTTCGTGATCCAACGCCGGCCTGCGCCGCCGGAACACCGTTTTCCGGAGGCTCGCGTGACGGTGGATACGGATGCAGACTACCGTCACGTCAAAGCCGTCTTTGAGGCGTTGCATACCGGCGCCCCCGTTGAGCTCGAAGCGCTGATTACGCATCTGCGAGCGGCAGAGTCGTCGGCAGGACGGTGAGGAGGAAACGCTGGACGGCTGTACCTACATCCTCCCGGCATACGCGCCCGGCGCCGGCTCCGGGCACCTCACGCGTGCGGCCCGCCTGGCCTCAGAGTTTCCGCGCGCCGTTGTGGTGCTCCATCCGGAGCTCGGCGGCGCGGCCAATCACGAGCAGGCGGCGTCCGAGGCCGCCGGATTCCTCATCAACCGCGGGTCGCGCGCGCCAATCCTCACGGCGCGGCCGGACTACCGCGACTGCCGTCAGGTGATCCTCGACGCGCCCCGGCCCTCGGTCGCCCTGGTTCAGGAGCTTCGGCAGGCGCCGCTGTTGGTAGGCATCGATACCGGCGGGGCCGCTCGCCTCCGGGTTCCGTTTCTCATAGACAGCATTCCCAGACCGGAGGCTCACCCGGCAAACGTGAGCGATTCAGCACTTCTTCATCTTCCCGACGGACCGCTCGCGGCCCGGATTCCGGGACGTGTGGTCATCAGCTTTGGGGGTGAGGACCCCGCGCGGCTCTCCGAGCGCGTCGCGCATGTGCTGTGCTCTGATTCGGGCGGCCGCCGCCGGGGCGCTCAGTTGCAGGAGGAGGTCATAGTCGTTCGCCCCTCGTTGCGGTCGCTTGGCGTGCTCCCGCCGGCGTGCCGCATTGTGGAGCCCTCCCAGCAATTCTGGGAGCTGCTTTCGACGGCGGAGATCTGTCTCTGTCAGTTTGGCCTCACGGCCTTTGAGGCGCGGGCTCTTGGATGCACCGTGATCACCGTCGCGCCAACCCCATACCATAACGCGTTGGCCCGGCACGCAGGATTCACCCGCTGGAACGCGCCCCGACGGCGCCGCCTGCAGGTCAGCTTTGCACGTCGGTCCTTTCAGACCGCCTTGGGACGGGCATCCGTGGCTGCCGGAGGTGCCCATCAGCGGCAGCCGGCCCCACCGAGGAGCCTTCATGAGGTGGTCGAGCGACTCTGCGCTCCCGCGTTGCGAATCCCGCCGATTGCAGAACGCGAGGATCCGGTGGTGTATCGCACTTCCACACGAACCTACCGCCGGTGCAGCACAACCGGTCTGCTCTACCTACAGCGCTTCACCGAGCCGTCCATCGCATACAATCGTGAGTACTTTGACCAGGAGTACCAGGCACAGTATGGGCGCACGTACCTTGAGGACTTTCCCCACATCAAGCGGATGGGCGCACGTCGAGCAACCGTGATAGCCGGGCGGGTCACGGGCAGGATCCTTGACATTGGCTGCGCGTACGGGCCGTTCTTGGCAGCCGCCGCCGAGCGTGGGTTTACACCGTACGGTATTGACGTAGCTCCGGACGCGGTGCGTCACGTTACTGAGGTGCTGCACATCACTGCGGTAGCCGGCGATGTGCTGACGCTCGATCCGCCCCGCGTATGGGGAGTTGAACGGTTCGACGCGGTCACTCTCTGGTACGTCATTGAGCATGTCAGGCAACTGGACCGGCTTCTCACCCTGCTTCGCTCGTGGGTTCGTCCCAATGGCGTGCTTGCATTCTCTACGCCAAATGCCGCCGGTGTCTCCGCACGAAGATCTCCGCACCGGTTCTTCCGGGAGAGCCCGTCCGATCATCTCACGCTCTGGACGCCTGGGTCCGCTTCACGTGTATTGCGAGCCTATGGGTTTCAGGTCTTCAGGACGGTTGTGACCGGCCACCATCCTGAGCGGTATCCGGCCGTGCGGAGCCGGGTAGTGCCGGAGCGTGTCGCAGCGCTTCACTCGCACGTGGCCGGGTGGGGCGATACCTTCGAGATCTATGCGCGGCGAACGGAGGAGACGTGATGACGGAACGTACCATTCTTATCCTGGGCGCCGGGATCATGCAGCTACCCGCCATTCAGCGCGCCAAGGAGATGGGGTTACGGGTCCTTGTTGCAGACGGCAACCCGGATGCGTACGCCCGCGAACGGGCGGATATCTTTGAGCATGTCGATCTACGGGACGTGGATGGGATGATCGCCATGGCCGGACGCCACGCTGCACACGGCGGCTTGGATGCGGTGTTCACCGCGGGCACCGACTTCTCCGCGACCGTCGCCGCGGTTGCGGATTCGCTCGGGCTCCCGGGGATTGGTCTGGACGTTGCGTTAAATGCAACGCACAAGGATCGCATGCGCGCGGTTCTGCTGGAAGCGGGCGTTCCGGTACCGGCGTTCGTAGCCGCGAATGACGTGACCCCGCTGACACTTCAGGGGGCGGAACGTGCGGTTGGGTATCCTGCGGTCGTAAAGCCGGTTGACAATATGGGGGCGCGTGGAGTGGTTCGCGTGGACAACCGCGCGGATCTCGCCGGCGCAGTCGCCTCAGCGCTCGCGCAGTCCCGCACCAGCCGTGCAATCGTGGAACAGTACATACCGGGCCCGGAGTTCAGCATCGACGCGCTGGTTGTGGGAGACGTCGTACACGTCACCGGCTTTGCTGACCGCCATATCCGGTTTGAGCCCCATTTCATTGAGGTGGGACACACAATCCCGACCGCCGTACCGGAAGCAGATCAAGCGCGGGTGATTGAGGCCTTCTCGCACGCAGTCCGTGCGCTGGGTATTCGCGACGGCGCGGCCAAGGGCGACGTCAAGCTCTCACCGACGGGTCCGGTCATTGGTGAGGTCGCCGCTCGGCTCTCGGGAGGATTCATGTCGGGCTGGACGTACCCCATGTCCAGCGGTGTTGACCTCACCGGCCAAGCAATCCGGCTTGCGCTTGGCGAGACGGACCTTCACCTGTCGCCCTCACGGGAGTGGACAACCGCCGAACGCGCCGTCATCTCCATCCCCGGGGTAGTGCGGACCCTTCACGTCCCCGAACCGGGACCAACCGAAGACTGTGTCTGGTTCAGCCGGATCGGCCCCGGTGATACGGTCGTGTTTCCGCGCAGCAACGTTGAGAAGTGCGGGAACATCATCTGTGCCGCGCCCACGCGCCGGCAGGCGGTTTCAGCCGCCGAGCGCTTCGTTGCGGAGACTCTTGTGGAGTTGGAGTGCGTGACGGAGGAAACGCGCCGGTTTCTGAGCCGGTCTCGCTTCCAGGCATTCTCTCTTGATACGCCTGAGAACCGACAATGGCTTGCGTCGCTCGGACGCCCGGATTGGACCGCGCTTGCTCGGCGATCACTGGACACATCCGCACCGCTCGCCGTGGGTCGCCTGCCACATGTTGAGCGCGAAACCAGCCGTTCCTGGAGCTACCGAACACTTGCTGAGGCTGTCGAGCGCATTGTTGCCGACGGTCGTGTAACCTTGGATGAAGCCCCCCCCCGTGTGGCCTCGCTCTTCTGGAACGCTGTCGTGCGGGGAGGGTGGCAAGCCGGTGACCTCATAGCCAGATCACTCGGCACGGAGCCAGGGGGGAGTTGTTGATCAGGCCGATCTTCGGATATACTGGCGCCCGGCATGGAGAAGCGTCCCTCGCGGATTACTGCGTTACTACGTGAGCATCTCTGGTTACTGCTATTTGTGTCCGCGCTCTTGGTCTCGGTCCTAGCTCGAGTCGTCTGGCCGCCGGAGCGCGTCGAGCGAACCCTGTTCTTCCCAGGGACCACTACTGACGCCCTGAGTGGGGAGGTGCGGTTGCTACCTCGGCCACGCTCGCTGGAGCATGACATTTCCAACGTCGCTCGTGATCTCCTGCTTGGGCCCGCCGGCATTTGGCACAGTCGCGCGCTTCCCCGCACCGCGAGTGTGCAGAGCGTGGTTATTGTGGATCAGCGGCTCTTCTTGGATCTCAGCCGCGAAGTGTTGTTCACCAGCCAAGAAGTGCGCGTCAATCTTCAGATTGGTCTGGCAGCGATGGAGAAGACCTTGCGCTTCAATTTCCGGCAGTTGGAAGAGATCACCGTCACCATCGGCGGCCGGCTGCCCTACCAGTCCCCATACAACCAGAATGTGGACGGCGTTCGCGGACAAGAAAATAAAGTCGTTGACAAAGAAAACCGCGACGCTATAATTTCAGATAAAGTCTTATTATTGGCATAATTGCAGGCTAAGTAAAGGAGCACGGAATGAAACGGATATTCATTCTACTAATTGTCGCGCTGCTTGCAACGAGCGCTTTCGCCGAACAAGCCACGCTCATTGATTTCTCGCTACTGGTCCCAGATACCACTGTCGGGGACTCAGAAGAGGCAAATGAGCATCAGGCGACGCTTGTTGACTTCGCGGACGCCGCGGGGGCGAGCTTCACGGGACAGGAACGGGACCTCCTGCAGACGTCGCTGGCGGTTGACAACTGGGAAGTTGACCTCAATTCCTCAGCCCGCTTTGTGCGGAACGTTGCGAACTCGCAGGTGAGGCTCGCACAGACACGCGAATCTGACCAAGTAGATGCTGATCTCTCGAGTGTATCGGTTCTTGGTGTGCGGGTGATGTTCCCCACGGAACCGCACAACGCCTGGGCATTCATCCGCCCCCCGTTTGAAATTCCCGCCTATGCAGATCCGCCGGATGTGCCTGATTTCAGCGCACAGGCGAATGATGAGGGAGCGCTTGTTGGCTTCGGCGTCGTAAAGAACGTGGGTGTGGTGAAGCAACTTCAGGTTCGTGCCTACGGGCTGAACTTCCCGCATTCACTCAGCGCCGTGTTCCAGGATGAGAACGGCCGGAATGAGGAGATCTTCTTTGGCAATCTCCAGTACGACGGGTGGCGACAGCTTGTCTGGGAAAACCCAAACTACATTGAGGATGTCCGGGACCGCGCTCTTCGCGAGACCCCGCTGTATCCAAATCTTTCACCGCTCCGCAAGCTCATCGGCTTTCGCGTCTATCGCGATGCGTCGCACGTCGGCGGTGACTTCGTTATGTACCTCAAGGACGTGCAGGTCATCTACGACCGAGCACGGCTTCAGCTTGAAAGCGACATCGATCACGAGGAACTCTGGAACATCCTGACCGACCGTGAAGAGGGACGGCGCCGGATTGAACTGCGCCGGCTGGGAGAAGAGCAGATCCTCAGAGCTCTTGAGCGACAGAAGCAGTCACCTGAGGACGAATCGTTCATCGGAACTGATGATCAAGGGGATGCCCAGGACTGAGCTTGGTCTCGCGGAGGCCGTGCACTGCCCGCCGGCCTCAGCTCTTGGTCTGAGAGCTGGAACGGATACGGCACCCGCCCATGTGGGCTGGGTGCCTTTTTTTTGGAGCAGCAGCGAGCAGCGGGGATTCGGAACGAAGGCGTTGCCGTTACCCCGCAGCGCGCGCACATCCTCCGACCACGGTGTGTGGAAGACGGGCTCTAAAAGGCGTCCAGATCCAGAGAGATGCCGGTGGAAAGCCGGAAGAGGAACGTGTCTGCGCTGGTGGTGCCCAGCAGGGCGTCCGTGCCGAATGTGTAGACACTACTTTCCAGATCCGCAATCAGTTCCATAGCGCGGAATACCTCCGCGGTTGCCTTCACTCCAAGAATCACGGAACCATAGGCGTGAGTGGTAGTGGCCGCTTCAATGAACTGCCTGCTGATATCCTGATACCCGAACGTCAACATCACCCGGTAGGGGACGTTCTTCTGGTAAATGTCCGTTGTTAGCGCGTACTCGGTGAAACGGTCCATCACTTCTCCGGCGGCTGTTTTCTGCGTGAACCGCTTTGTTCGAAGGTGGAGTGTGGGAATCACATTGGGCAGGAAGAACCCAAGCGAGATGTCGCTGCGCTCTTGGATATAGTCCCCAGCTACGCTCAGCCGCCCGCCCAGGCTGTTGTCACTCCTGACCTGAAATGTCGCGATCCCCGGGATGAACAACGCCACGCTGGTTGTCAGCCCGGACTGCAGCAGCGTGGAAGATGAGTTGAACAAGCCGAAGAACGGCCCGACAGCTATACTGAAGAACTGGTCGACGTAGCTGATTCGCGTGTACCCCACACGTCGTAGAATGGGATCGTCGGCATAGGAGAGCTCGATCCCAAGGTTGTCACCGAGCGTCTGGCTTCCGGTCACCGATACACCCCAGTTGGAGGCATCGCCGGGGAGTGTGGTTGCCGTGCCAGCCCTCTCCCGTGAGAAGTCCAGATTGCTGAGGTCAAAGCGCGCGCCCAACTCAAACGCCGGTGCAGTAGCGGCGACGGAGGCCACAAGGCCCACCAGCATGGTCCATCGAAGTAGCTTAGAACTGCGTACGAATACCAAGGTACACCTCTACAATGTCGTCCCAGGCGAAGGGGAACAATTTGATCCGTGTCTTGAGATCCCAAACAACCCCGGCGGCGTTGACTCGTACAAATGGTGAGACCGCTGCGGTGAACTGCTGTGCGCCGGAGACCGGCCGCAACGTCAGTCCGGTTTCAAGACCACCTGACACGGTGGATTCCAGGGCATTGCCCACAACGAACTTGGTGATAATGTCCGTGGAGCCGCGTTCACCAGTTTCCGCTTGCTGGTAATACTCCGGATGCCAGAATAGGGTAAGCAAGATGCTCATGGCGCCCAGGTGAACGCGTGGCTCAAAGAGGAAGAAAAAATCGTCAATGTTAAGCGCACCGTCGGTTACCGGAGCCCAACGGGTCACGCCCACCTGCGTAAGGAATTCGCCCGTCTCTCCGGTGTCGTAGAACAGCAGGATGCCCCCCCGGTAGGCGCCGTAGTCCGCGACTGGGAAAGAGGCGCCTGCAAACGCCTCCAGCTTGACGGCCGGCCAGTTCAGTGCAGCGCAGAGGTCCGCGGAATAGATCCCGGCACCAAGGACCTGGTCCTGATAGACCGACGCGGAAAGAATAGCTCGCTCAAAGGCGCCGGAAGTTGCCAGAGCGAACCCTGTACCTGAAACCGCATGGATTCCGTCATACTGAACTCCGTCTGGGAAATACAGCACGCCCCGGACCGCAGATGCAATCGGCTCGGTACCGAAGACCTCCGGAAAGACGTCTCCGTTGAGCATGAGCATTGGGGTGCCCACGAAGTATCGGACCTCTAACGGAAGCTCGAAGGGGTTCCTCAGCCGCACTTGTGCGAGCTCAAGAAGAAGGGTCGATCCTACGGCCACCAGGACCTCGTCGGAGTCGTAGGTGTCGCTGAGTTCCAGCTGGTGGCCGAGATTGTCATCCGACAGCGCAAGCACCAGTTCCCCGCCAACCTTGTACCCGCCGGTGAGCGCGAGCTCAATTCGCGCACGCGTATCAAGGGGGAAGAGACCGTTCACCAGACGCCCGCGCGTGAGCAGCTGGAAGGTCGGCAGGTTGATATTTGCTGCAAAGAGCGGGGTTGCCAGGAGCGCAAGGACCCCGATCACGAGGCGCCGTTTCACTGTTACCTCCCACCGGTGAGTGTAGCGCAAAGCGTTCCTGAATGAAAGATTGCGCCGTCTTCATTATCGGTGTTGGGTATGCATCCTTGACTCTCACGGTAGAATTGGAGACCTCCTTTCTACTTGACATGTTGGCTTCAACGACTAAGATTGAATCAGGAATGAGCGACTACCTGGATCCCAACAACGAGGAGCTTCTGCAAGATTTTTTTGCGGAAGCGGAGATGCAAGTTGACGCCCTAGAGAGCAATATCCTTGTGCTTGAGAACGATCCGGGTAATCGCGACGCGATTGACGAGATCTTCCGGGCCGCGCACACGCTCAAGGGCGCTTCGGCAACAGTGCAGCTGGATGCCCTCTCTCACTTCACCCACGTGGTAGAGGACGTATTTGACGAGCTGCGTAGCAGTGGCCGTCACGTCACCAGTGAGTTGACCGACACCCTACTTTCTGCCGTAGACATCATCAAGGGGCTGCTTGCCGCACGAGCAAGCGGCGAATCCTATGACGGCGATACGTCGTCGGTGGAAGCTCAGTTGGCGTCATACCTGCAGAGCCCTCCTGAGACCAAGACCGCCCCGCGGCGGCCCGTTCGCGCGGCCCCGCCGGAGCCGGCATTACCACAAAGTGGAACCACCGGGTCAAGCGACGGAGCCGGGGACCCGGTGTCGGAGTACGATCTGCTCGAGCTCCGCGAGGCCGCGGGACCGGACACGCCCATTGTTCGAGTCCGCGTCTTTTTCGACGAGACCAATCCCATGAACACGGTCGGTGGGATCCAGGCATTTGCAGCGCTCAAGCAGGTCGGGACCGTCCTAAGAACGACCCCGGACTTCGATGCGCTCTATGAAGACGCCTTTCATCCGGTGGTGGATTACTTCCTAGCAAGTGACGAATCTTTGGCGAGAGTACAAGAAGCTGTGACGCTTGGGGACGTTACAACGCGCGTTGATGTGACTGCAATCGGTGCGGAGGAGCCCGCGACGCCCGCTGCCCGGACAACGGCCGCGCCGGGAGACGACAGCAAAGAGGCCGCGTCCTCATCGGACGTCACGAGCCCGCAAAAGGATGGCGAGCCGCGAAAGGCGGCGCCCAGCAGTTCGGTCCTTCGAGTGGAAAGCAGACGGATTGATGATCTCTTGAACCTGGTAAGTGAAACGGTCATAAACAAGGCGACCTTTAATCAGGTAAGTGCGGACTTGACCAACGCAATGAGCACGCTTCAGGTTGCGGATGAGACGCTGCGGGAGCGTCTTCGCGAGCTCTTCGACTCGCTGCCGGGCTACTTCGATCAGATCAAGGATGGAACGAGCGCCAAGGATCTACGTCGTCAGATTGTTGACCGGTTCGGAGACATTGCCGAGGCGTACGACGAGTTCGGCGCGCGGTATCGTCATGCGACGGGCAAATTTCGGAGTACGGCGCAGAACTTGGGCAGAATTGCCGGCGAGCTCCAGGAAGGGGTCATGCGGATTCGAATGGTCCCCATCAGCCAGATCTTCTCCCGTTTCCCGCGACTGGTGCGTGATCTCACACGAACGCTGAACAAGAAAGCACAACTCACCATGGAGGGTGAGGACACTGAGCTGGACAAGTCCGTGATTGAGGACCTTCTGGATCCGCTTATCCATTGTGTCCGCAATTCCTTAGATCACGGTATTGAGCCTCCCGCGGAACGGCTACGCCTTGGCAAACCCGAGCAGGGGCAGCTCACCATGAAGGCCGGCAATGAGGGCAACATGATCCTCATTGAGGTCTCTGACGACGGGCGCGGGATCGACGTTGAATCGATCCGCGAACGGGCCATAGAGCGCAGCGTCATCCACCCGGAGAAAGTTCTCTCAGATGTTGAAGCATTCAATTTGATCTTTGACGCCGGATTCTCCACGGCTCAGGAGGTGACCAACATCTCCGGACGTGGCGTAGGGCTCGACGTGGTACGCAAGCAGATTGAGAAACTGAATGGTACGGTCGCCGTGTGGTCGGAGCCGGGCAAGGGGACTCGCTTCACCGTCAAGATTCCGCTTACGCTGGCAATCATCCAGGGACTGATGGTGCGGGTTGGAAAGGAGATCTACGCAATACCAATCACGTCGGTGATTGAGAGCCACCGCATCAAGCCGACCGACGTTCGAACCCTTGACAACTACGAGGTGTTCAATGTGCGCGATGATGTGGTGAGCCTGCTTCGTCTCAACCGCGTCTTCCGCATACCGACCGACGAGCAGAGAGAGAACTTCTTTGTGGTGATTGTCGGCAGCGCGGAAAAGCGCGTAGGGTTGATTGTGGACTCACTTATCGGTGAAGAGGATGTGGTAATCAAACCACTGCGTGACCACTACACGAACGCTCCCGGCATTGCCGGGGCGAACATCACCGGAGACGGACACGTTTCTTTGATAATCGACGTCGCGCAACTGCTCGAGTTGGGCTTGCGCCACGAGCGTGAGCAGCGCGAGCGGCGCGAAGCGGTAATTGGCGGGAGAGTATGAGTAGCGGCGCAACGCAGTTCAGAGAGGCGCGGAGCCTCTTCAGCCGGCAGCTGGAGAATGACGAAGACCGAGCCGAACGGATCGACTTCAAGATGGTTACATTCTCCCTTGGCGGAAAAGACTACGGCATCGACATCATGAAGGTGAAGGAGATTGCGAAGTTCAGTTCGTTCACCTATGTTCCCAACACCCCGCCCTTTGTCTCCGGCGTCTACAATCTCCGTGGGGATATCATCTCCATCATAGACCTGCGGATAATGCTTAACCTCCCCGTGCCGGCTCGCGCGGAGAATCAGCCGGACGACGGCCTCATACTTCGGTTGGACGCCGGGTTGATTGGCGTCATTGTTGACTCAATCGATCGTGTGGTCGGCATCTCCTCAGAAACCATCCAGCCGCCGCATCCGATTTTCGCGGATATCAATCTCAAGTACATCAGCGGTGTGGTTGAGCATGATGACAAGCTCTACATCATCCTTGATGTGGAGCGCATCCTTGGCAAGGAGAGCACGGCGCTGCAGGCCACCATCTCGTCCAACGCTACGGGCTCCAGAATCTCCACAGAGCACCCGGAACCGTTCACAGCACCGCCGGCCGCCTCCGCCGGAGGCGACGACGTTGCGAAGGAGTTCGTCGCCCAGGCGCTCGCATCGCTGAAGGGGTTCTACGTTTCCGCGGTCAACCGCTCCTGGTTCGACGAACGGTTTGCATCGTGGGCGCAGGAACGAGGGCGTGGTGAGGCGCTGCAGCTTCGCGGCGAAGAGGATGCCGAGGCATTCCTACAGCCGTTCTACTCTGCGTACTCGGACCGCTTCTGGGGATCCAATCTCATCTCCACGGCCTCAGAGGTGCTCAACTTTGGCGCTCCATCCTCACTCACGGTCTGGAACCCGGGTTGCGGCCGCGGACATGAAACCTATTCCATTGCCGGTCTCTTGCGGCGTCGGTTTCCGGAAGCTCGCCTAAAGGTGTGGGCGGGCGACAACGACCTCCTCAACGTATCTACGGCGCCCACGCTGGTGTTCGGTCCGGGTGATGTGCCGGCGGAGCTCCACGACTACCTGGTGCAGGGAAAGAACGGCTATTCATTCACTCAGGAGATTACGGATCTGATTCTCTTTGAGTTCAGCGATATTCTGCACGCCGAAGGACTGCCGCCGGTGGACGTGGTTCTCGCAAGAGACCTCATCTCCTTTCTTCCTCCGGAGGCGCAAGTCCAGGCGCAGCGGCTGATCCACGAGCGACTGCGAACCGGCGGGATTGTGATTGTAGGAGACAACGAGGCACTTGCGGCGGACTTTGGCTTTGAGGCTGTGGGACCCGGTAGTATCTCGGTGTACCGGAAATAGGAGTGGAGATAGATGCGTATACGCAGGAGAATACACTAAATGCGGAGGACATGGGATGCGAGTTGAGTATATCAACCCGTTTGTAGAAGCAGCGTTCAACGTCCTGAAAGAGTCGCTGCAGGCGGATGTGCAGCGAGGGGAACTGTACCTGAAGTCTACCTCGGTGCCGGTTCTGGGAGTTGCGGCAATCATCGGTCTGGCGGGTGACGTGGAAGGACGCGTCCTCCTGGATATGACCCGGCCCACGGCTATCGCCATAGCTTCAGGAATGCTTCAGAGTATGGAGATGGAGCCCATTACTGAGCTGAACGAACTGGGCCGGGCAACCATCACCGAGTTAGCCAACATGATCACCGGTCAAGCGGTGACCAAACTCCACGATCTTGGTTTCGCATTCGACCTGACGCCGCCTGCGTTGTTCACTGGAGACAATATGGAGATCTCCAACGCAAATGTGGAGGCGCTGATCGTTCCAATGGAGACGCCGCACGGCAAGATCGAAATCAACGTCGCAATAAGGGAGCGCAGCTAGCCATGAAGGCAAAGCAGGATTTTCCAAGCATCAACGAACGGAAAGCTGAAGGCATGAAGGATACCGGCGAGCCGTATCGGGTGCTGATCGTAGACGACTCGATGTTCGTCACCAAACAGCTCTCGCAGATCCTCACCTCCGAGGGTTTTGACGTGGCGGGAATCGCCACAAACGGTGAAGAGGGCCTTGAGAAGTACAAGGAGCTCTATCCGAATATCGATCTGGTGACGATGGACATTACCATGCCCAAAATGGACGGGGTGACGGCCCTGGAGCAGATCATCGCGTTTGACGCGAACGCTCGTGTGATCATGATCAGCGCGCTGGGCAAGCAAGACCTGGTAAAGAAAGCGCTGCTCGCAGGGGCGAAGAACTACATTGTCAAGCCGTTGGATCGGAAGAAAGTGCTCGAACGTATCTTGATGGCCCTGAAGTAATTCGGTATCCTCTTCATGGTCCGGGGCGGTTAGCTCAGTTGGTTAGAGCACTTGCTCGACACGCAAGGGGTCGATGGTTCGAATCCATTACCGCCCAGTCCGTGCTGTAGACAGCACCAAATCCGCAAGTTGGGCTCGGCTTCGCCGAGTCCATTACCGCCCAGTCTATCCCACAGGGGAATCATCTCTGCACGTTCGGGCGAACACGGCGATTCGGTGAGCATAGCTCAACCACCGGGTTAGTCAGAACCCCCCGATATACGGCAGCGCCTTCGCCTTCTCATCAATTGCGGCGGCATTGGACAGCAAGAGCGCTGTGGAGTCCCATTGGCCGTCCAAAAGCGCCTTCCGGTAACTCTCCGGTGCGGAAATCGGCAGCGAGAGATCCCCCGCGGTCAGAACCATCTCCTGCAGGTCGATTCGGAGCTCCAGCGTGGGATGTGCTTCAACCATGGACATCAGCCGTCCAATCGCATCGTGATCCATAGTGACCGTGGCCATGCCCAGGGCATTGCAGTTGCCGGCGAAGATCTCCGCGAAGCTCTCTCCGACAATCGCCCTGATACCGGCGTGCAACAGCGCCTGTGGAGCGTGCTCACGCGAGGACCCGCAGCCGAAGTTCCGGTTCACCAGCATGATGGACGCGCGGCGGTACCGCTCGTCATTGAACGGATGATCATTCTCGCTACCGTCCTGATTGTGGCGCGCATCGAAGAATGCAAACTCGCCCAAGCCGTCAAAGGTCACCACCTTCATGTAGCGGGCGGGTATGATCTGGTCTGTGTCTATGTCACTGCCGCGCACGGGTGCCGCCGTACCGCTGACGCGCACAATAACGCTATCTCTGTTCGTCGAGGTCATACGCTCTCCGATCCTGCCGGCGCGAGCGCCCGCTCGCGAACATCGGTTATCACACCGCTGACGGCCGCCGCTGCAACCATGGCGGGACTCATCAGTACGGTCCGTCCCTGAGGCGAGCCCTGACGACCAATAAAGTTACGGTTAGACGAGCTTGCACACAGCTGGTCATCAACGAGCTTGTCAGGGTTCATGGCCAGGCACATACTGCAACCAGCACTGCGCCACTGGAATCCGGCCTGTTCGAACACCGCCGGAAGCCCCTCGTCTTCGGCCTGTGCCGCCACGCGAACGCTTCCCGGCACAACAAGGGCAGTCACACCGGGTGCCACATGATGTCCCCGGACAATCCGTGCCGCCTCACGCAGATCGCTTATCCTTCCGTTCGTACACGATCCAATGAACGCGACGTCAATCGGCTGGCCCACCAGGGGACGGCCGCCGCTGAGCTTCATGTGATCGAATGCCCGTTGGGCGCTTTCCCGCTCCTCATCAGAGAGGCCGGCGAGCTCGGGAGTTGCCTGGGTAATGCCCATCGCCTGGCCGGGATTGACGCCCCAGGTGACCATTGGTTCGAGCCCTGAGCCGTCGAGCTCATACCTATCATCGTAGGTTGCGTCCGTATCAGAGGCGATTGACCGCCACCAGGAGGTCGCGCGGTCGAATTGGTCCTCCGGCGGAGCAAACGGTCTGCCGGCCAAGTACTCGAAGGTCGTCTGATCCGGGTTGATGTACCCAACCCGCGCGCCGCCCTCGATGCTCATGTTGCAGATTGTCATCCGCGATTCCATATCCAGCCCGTCAATCGTTGAGCCGGCGTACTCGTACGCGTAACCGATGCCACCCTTCACGCCCAGAGCGGCGATGATTCGCAGGATGACGTCCTTCGCGTAGACCCCCGAAGCCAGACCTCCGTTTACGTCAATCCGCCGAACCTTCGGGCGGGAGATAGCCAGACACTGACTAGCCAAGACGTCGCGGATCTGTGACGTGCCAATCCCCAGCGCAATTGCCCCAAAGGCGCCATGAGTGGAGGTGTGAGAGTCACCGCAGGCAATCGTCATCCCCGGCTGAGTCAACCCGAGCTCGGGGCCGATGATGTGGACGATTCCTTGGCTGGAACTGTCAAGCCCGTGGAACGTGATTCCATGCGCGGCCGTGTTCTTCTCAAGCGCAACGAGCATCTGCTCTGCAAGCGGATCCCCCAGAGGACGAGCCGGCGAGTCGGTGGGCACGATATGATCCACCGTGGCAATAGTCCGCTCGGGACGGCGGACCGGTAGGTGCCGTTCTGCCAGCATCTGAAACGCCTGCGGAGAGGTCACCTCGTGAACCAGGTGTAGCCCAATAAACAGCTGGTCTTGGCCGGAGGGGAGGGTGGTTACTCTGTGAAGGTCCCAGACCTTGTTGAACAGATTTTGCCCCATAACTCCCCCTACGACGTAACCGTCTCGCCGCGCGCCATGAGAATCTTCCCGGTCCGGATCATCTCTATGACACCGTAGCGCTCAAAAACGCGCTCTACAGCATCCAGCTTGTCCGTTTTGCCGGTTATCTCAATGGTCACACTGCGATCGCTCAGGTCCACGGTCTCGCAGTCCAAAGCCTTGGCAAGCTGGAGCACTTCACCGCGACTATCCGGATCACAGTGGACCTTCAGCAAGGCCAGTTCGCGATGGATTACATCCTCACCCGTCCGGTCCGAGGCGTGGACTACGTCAACCAGCTTATTGAGCTGCTTGAGAATCTGGTCCAGAACCTTCGCATCCCCGCTGGCTGCAATGTTCATTGCGGAAAACCGCGGATCCGGAGCGGGAGAGACCACCAGACTATCTATGTTATATCCTCGGCGTGCGAATACAAGCGCAATGCGGATCAGAGCTCCGGGCTTGTTCGCCACGTACAGACTCAACGTGTGTTTCTGCGCGGGAGTCTCCATATCCACGGTCTTCGGTGCCACCGCAACTGTACTCACGAGCTACCTCCTTGTTCCCGCAGGCGTCCTCTTGGCGGGTTTCCGTGCGGTCCCCGTACCGGAATCCGCTTGGCGCGCAGCACTCCGCTGCTTTGGCGGCTCGAGGATCATCTCCTCCAGGCTCGCGCCTGCCGGTATCATTGGGAATACGTTGTCTTCCTTTTCAACCTGAACGTCCACCACGCATGGTCCCTCGTTGTACTCCAACGCGGCGGCTATAGTACGACGAACATCCGCGCTCCGCTTCACCCGGAAACCGCGAGCTCCGTAGCTTTCCGCAAGCTTCACAAAGTTGGGGTTTCCCTGCAGATCCACCCCGGAGAGCCGGTTCTCATAGAAGAGGGTCTGCCACTGCCGAACCATCCCCAGATAGTTGTTGTTGATGATGATGATCTTGATGGGCAGCTTGTGGATCACGGCCGTGGCAAGCTCACAAAGCGTCATTTGAAAACCGCCGTCACCAACAATGGCGACCACCGTCTTGTCTGGATTGGCGAATTGGGCCCCAATAGCGGCGGGGAAACCAAACCCCATGGTGCCTGCTCCGCCCGAGGTGAGCCACTGGTATCGATGATCCACCAGGTAGTACTGTGCCGCCCAACGTCCGTAGCCACAATCGCCGTTCCCTGAGTTTGCTGATACAGCTCATCAATCGCGTGCTCCGCGCGAAGCTTGCCCGACTTCTTGTACTTCATCGGGTACTCGCGCTTCCACCGCTGGATCTGCTTTAGCCACGCGGAAGTGTCTCCCCGCTCGGTGATAGCCGCGAGCGCTTCAACCGCGTGTCGAGCGTCCGCAAGAATGGTCGCGTCCATAGAGAGGGTCTTGTTGAACTCCGCCGGGTCAATGTCTATGTGGATCTTCACCGCATTGCGACCAAAGGTATCGTAGCGGCCGACGATCCGGTCGTCCCACCTGGAGCCTACCGATAGGATGAGATCTGCATTCATAGCGGCATGGTTGGCGTATGCGGTCCCGTGCATGCC
>CAYTGY010000047.1:0-4105 GCA_964437265.1 uncultured Spirochaetaceae bacterium
GATACCAGGAAACGGCTCATAGGACACCTGCGGACTCTCAAACAGCGGCCGGGTTCCCGCTCCCGCCGCCCGCCGCACCATGACAAGGTTGTGGTACTGGCCGGCGGATACGGTCTCTAGATACACGCGATAGGAGGCGGAGGCCACACCCGCGTCACCAATCTCCGCTTCGGCGACCTCTTCCCACCCGGTGGCAGACCTGACGAGTGTTCTGCCGGCACACTGAACGGTTACGCGACCGTCAGGTCCGTACCCGTAACGTTCAACCTGAGAGAGTGATACCAGTGACCGTTCACCGCCGGAAACCTGAATCACCTCTATCATCCGCGTTCCGGCAACAAGGAGCGCGTCGTCGTTCACCCAGATTGCCTGAAGCGGTCCGGCTACCGCGAAGCTTGCCACCGTCTGCCAGCCGACCGTTGAGCGGACCTCAACGCGGTCGTCGAAGAGCAGTGCCACCGAGACCTCGTCCGGCGACATCACCATCTCTCGAATCGGCGCGGTTTCCGCCAACTCGAATGCAAACGCGTTGAGCGGGGCGGTCTCGAGCACGTTACCCGAAAGGTCCAGCCGGTACACACTCGCGTTGTTCCTCCCGGAAATCAGGCTACCGGTGAGCACCGTCACATGATCAGCGGATGACCAGAGCACGGACTGCACGCGGGTATTGCGCGGGAGAAGCAACGACGGTAGACCCAACGTTTGTCCGGTGTCCGTGTAGTCGTCCGCACGAAGATAGAGCATGAAGAGGTTTCGTCCGCCCTTGTTCAGGATGATCTTCTCTGCATCCGGCGCCACCCAGAACTGGTCAAAACTTGGATCAAAGGCGAACGGGAGCTTCCCCACGATAGTCCCGATACGCAGCAACTCCGAGTAGAGTGACCGGGTGAAGAACTCAACGCCCAGGATTCGATAAACGATTCGTCCTTGAATGTAGTAGAGCGATCCGTCGCGGGACCATCTGACACTCCGGAGCGAACCTGAACCGATCCGACGGAACGCCTCGTCAATCAACCGGCCCCCGGTCAGCTGATCTATTGAGTAGTAGTAGAGACTGCCCTGCTTCTCATACACCAAAAAGGATGAGTCCGGTGACCACACGGCGCGAGGTCCCGAATACGAGAGCTCGATCCCTGAGGAGATGACCGTGCGTTCACCCGCTTCCGGCTCAATCAGTACCAGATCCCCATAGGCAACGCCGGTTGCCGCTGTCTGGATAAGGTACTGGCCGCTGGGTGAGCTGGTGATGGGGATCAGCTTGCCCTGCGGCACCGGATCACTATCCGTGAAGCGGGGGTATCCGCTTACCGGCTGGAGGTCAGCGAGATCGCTTCCGCTACGAAATAACCCAAACCGTGTCTGAATCTGAAGACGTTGTGACTCAGCGAGGTACGTGACGTACTCTGGAAACACGGTGAGTTGCTCCAGCTGTGGCTGCTCTGACGATAGGTCGGCAGAGAAAAGCGTAGAGAACGCTCCCAAGCGCGGCGGCGCCGCCACGGCAGAGAAGAGGAGCTGATCATCACCCGAGAGGTCCAGGCCGGCAAATGAGACCTGGCCCACGGCCGCCACACTGACCAGGGCGAGCAGGGCAATGGCTTGGATACGTCTCACGACACTACCCCCTATTCCAACTCATCGGCAGCAGCAACCATGATATGAGGGAAAATGTCAGCGTTTCATGAGTCATCCACAGAGACTTCAGGAGCAGCCGAACGGCAGATGGTCACTCTCTGCGCACCCCCAACTATACGGCTCGTAGCCACCGATTGCAAGGTTCCCCCGGCCTGCGCGATACTCGAACCCATGACAACTGCGCTCTATCACCAGGATCCCCTGCTCAGCGAGTTCACAGCCACCGTGACGGCCGTGGAGAATCTGCCGGACGGATCAGTAGAAGTGGAACTGGACCGCACCGCGTTCTACCCCGAGGGAGGCGGGCAACCGGCGGACCGCGGTACCATTGACCATGTCCCGGTAAGACACGTCCGCAACGACGGTACGCGGATCCTCCACCGTCTGGAAGCAGCGCCCAGCGGCGCACAGATACGTGGCGTGGTTGATGGACCTCACCGGCGTGAGTACATGCAGCAGCATACGGGTCAGCATGTGCTGTCAAGCTCGCTTCTGAGAATCGCCGGCTTGCGGACGGTAGCCGTTCACCAGGGAGAGGAGTTCACCACCATTGAAGTTGACGGCGAGCAGGTTTCCGACGGACAGATTCGGCTTGTTGAAGAGGAGGCGAACCGCGTGATTGAGCTGGATCTTCCGGTCACCGCAAAAGAGGTTGCGGAGGAGGAAGTGTACAACTATCCGTTGCGGCGCCCGCCGCAGAAATCCGGGGCGTTACGCCTTGTGTTCGTGGGAGAGATCGACTGCGCGGCATGTGGCGGCGTGCACCTACCTCGGACCGGGATGATACGACTGATTCAGCACGCCGGCAATGAGCGCATCCGGGGCCGGACACGGACCTACTGGAAGATTGGCGACCGAGCCATAGAGGACTATCGGGCTAAGTCCGATATTTGCACATGGATTGTTGACACGTACAGTGTCCCCCTTGGAGAGATCACCCGGCGACTGCAGCACGAGCAGGAACGAGTTGATCTGTTGACCAAGGAGGTGGAGCACGAGCGACACCTACGCGCCCTGACCGTGGCGGCGGGCATATCAGCGGGGGCACAACCGCTCTCCGGACGCGACGTGCCCGAGGTGCGGGCGGCAACTGCTCGACTTGACGGTGAGAGTGCCGGCTTCTTGCGCCTGGTGGCAGAGACACTGGTGGAGACCCGCGGACTTGCATTCTGCCTGATAGCCCAGGATTCGGAGAGAGTGCACTGGAGCATGGGCGCAGGGCCGGACACGTCAATAGACTTCACCCGTCTGCGGCAGGAGCTCCTACCACGCATCGAGGCCAAGGGTGGTGGCCGACCACCGCTGTGGCAAGGAGTCGGCTCACCGCGCGCGGATGCTACGGCGTTCTTGAGCGCGTTTGGGGAGTACGTGCACGGACCGCAGACCGCCTGAGCCGGGCCGTAGCGCGACGATGTCTACAACAACTCCGCAGCCAACTCCGCGAGCCGGCTCCGCTCCGACTTGAGCATGGTCACGTGTCCAAAGATCTCACGCCCGCGAAACGCTTCTACCAGATAGCTGAGCCCATTGGAGTTCGCGTCAAGATATGGGCTGTCAATTTGGTACGGGTCCCCCGTGAGTACCACCTTTGAGGCCTCTCCGGCCCTGCTGACAATGGTCTTCACCTCATGGGGGCTGAGGTTCTGTGCCTCATCAATGATGATAAACTGCCCGGGGAGCGACCTGCCTCTGATATAGGAGAGCGCTTCGAGCTCAATGATCTTGTTGTTCATGAGCTGCTCCGCACTCTTGATATTCTGACGTCGATATACGCTCAGGATGTACTCCAGGTTGTCGAAGAGCGGCTGCATCCAGTGAGAGAGCTTCTCGTTCTTCTGCCCCGGAAGGTAGCCAATATCTTTTCCCAACGGGATGACCGGCCGGCTCACAAGGACCCGGCTGTAGGTGCGTTCCTCAAGCGTCATCTTGAGGCCGGCGGCGATCGCGAGGAGCGTCTTGCCGGTCCCCGCCTTTCCAACCAGGGTTACTAGGTTAACGCTTTCGTCCATCAGGAGATCCAGCGCTATCCGTTGCTGATCGTTGAGCGGACGCACACCCGCTACCGACGGCATCTTGTGATCTATGAGCTCAAGCATCCCTGAGCCGTTGTTGTACCGAGCCAGAACAGAATCGTCGTGGACTCGATCATGGAGGATCAGATAGTGATTTGGAGGGAGCTGATCCGCCCAGGGGATGGTGCGCTCCGTCTTGAGGGTCTTCACGTTGTCCGCCGTGGTGTCCAGCTCCGTGTAGCCCGTGTACAACTTGTCAATGTTGACCTTCTGCTTCTCATAGTCCACCGCCTTGATCCCCAGCGCCGTCGCCTTGACTCGGGCGTTGATGTCCTTGGAGACGAAAAACACCTGATGCCCGTCTTTGGCCAAGTCGTACGCGGTCAGGATTATCTTGTTGTCCGCCTTGTCCATGAGGATATCCTGCGGACCATCCTGCCGGTGAGTGAGCGCCACCC
>CAYTGY010000047.1:4115-16289 GCA_964437265.1 uncultured Spirochaetaceae bacterium
CGGAGCGTGGAACCGTTCTCCATTTTGACTCCGGCGCTGAGGTTGCCCTTTCTGCCAAGCTCATCCAAGAATCGAATGGCGTGGCGAGCATTCCTGCCTCGCTCATCACTGTAGGTTTTGAGCTTGTCCAACTCTTCGAGGACCCACAACGGCACTACCACTTCGTTGTCACGGAAGCTCAACACACAGTCCGGCTTGTGGATGAAGACGTTGGTGTCTATGACGAAGGTTTTGATTGGTTGGTTCAAGACGGCTCCTCCCAGTCCGGGGTCAATTATAGCCTAAGTAGACTGCTGCAGGAATTGTTGAACCGAGATCAACGGTAATATCGAGCGGACGGCGATGTTTCAACAGTTTTCGCAGCAGTCTAGAGGGGATAGACGAGGGGCATCGTGGGGCATATCTTTGGCTTCGGATGATCTCCCCACAAGAAATCCAGCGGCTCGCACTCGCTGAACGCGATTGGATGATCACTATCCGGCGGGAATTGCACCGGACTCCGGAACTGTCGTTCCAGGAGGAGCGGACCGCGGCTCAGGTTGCCGCAGCGCTGACGGCTCTTGGTGTGCGGGCGCAGACTGGTGTGGGCGGCCACGGTGTTGTGGGAGTCATCCACGGCACCGGAGACGGGAAAACCGGCGCGTGCGTCGCGCTGCGGGCCGACATGGACGCCCTGCCGGTCACCGAGGAGACGGGGCTGCCGTTCTCTTCTGAGAATCCGGGCGTGATGCACGCATGTGGACATGACGTGCACATGAGCGCGCTCCTTGGGGCCGCGCGGGTTCTGTCCACGGTACACGATCAGTTTTCCGGCTCGGTGAAGCTCATCTTTCAGCCGGCTGAGGAACGCGCACCAGGCGGCGCGCGGCAGATGATCGCTGCCGGCGTGCTCACCAATCCTCTTGTTCAGAGCATCTTGGGTCAGCATGTGAATTCGGCGTTGCCGGCCGGATCGGTTGGGTTTCGCAGCGGGTTGTTCATGGCAGGCGCTGATGAGTTGTACATAACGGTAACCGGAAAAGGCGGGCACGCAGCGAAGCCCCATCTCGCGGTTGACCCGGTGGCTATGAGCGCGAATCTCATTGTAACGCTTCAACAGGTTGTGAGCAGGCGAGCAGATCCCACCGTTCCAAGTGTCCTCACCTTTGGCCGAGTGACGGCCGACGGCGCGGCGAATGTGATCCCGGACACGGTTCACCTGGCGGGGACGTTTCGCACCGTGGAAGACGGTTGGCGCCGGCGCGCGCTTGAGCTGATCGAGTCAACTGCTTACTCGCTCTGCGCCACATTGGGTGGGCGAGCTGATGTGGAGATTGTGCGCGGGTATCCCCCGCTGGTTAATGATGCTGACGTGACTGAGCGGATAAGAGGGTACGCGGTGGAGTATCTGGGATCCGATCGCGTAGTAGAGCTTCCCGCGGCGATGTGGTCTGAAGACTTCGCGTTCTACGCGGCCGAACGTCCGGCGTGCTTTTACAACCTCGGCGTATCCAGCCCGGACGGTGAAGCGGCTCATGAGGTTCACACGCCCACGTTCACTATTGACGAATCTGCGATCCCGGTAGGGGCCGGCCTCATGGCGTGGGGCGCGCTCAGCGAGCTTGGGTTTCGTACGAGAGCCTTTGTTGAATGAACGCCCGGCATTGGGTATCGTTGACGGTCTATGAAATCTGAAGGCGGCACACCGCTGATCGTGCAGAGCGACTCCAGTGTCCTCGTGGACGTACACGATCCCGGGTTCGAGGACGCGCGCGCCGAACTCGCTGCGTTCGCGGAGCTCGAAAAGAGTCCGGAACACATGCACACCTATCGGATGACGCCGCTCTCGCTCTGGAACGCCGCAAGCGCGGGGTTGTCGGCTGCGGCGATTCTCCAGGTGCTCAAGACCTTTGGACGGTTTTCGGTCCCTGACAACGTCCGGTTTTTCATAGAAGACACCATCGACCGCTACGGCAAGATCCGGCTGCTCGCTACTACTGACCCGGCTCAGCTGTTCCTGGATGTCCCGGAGAAGGCGTTACGAATTGAGCTGATGAACACCAAGCGGGTGGCTCCGTATCTCACCGCGGTCGATCAAGTGTTTGAAGACGGTGACCGGCATGGGTTCCTGATACATCTCTATGACCGAGGAACGGTGAAGCAGGAACTGCTTGCCGTGGGCTATCCGGTCCAGGACGAGGCGCCGCTTGTGGACGGTGACCCGTTTCCCATCAGACTGCGGTCCACCACCTCCGGTGGCGGCGCTTTCCACGTGCGCGACTATCAACTGGAAGCAGCAAAGGCGTTCCACGGTACGGGACGCCCGGGAACGGGCTTTGGGACGGTGGTGCTTCCCTGTGGCGCCGGAAAGACAATAGTGGGGATGCAGGTGATGGAAATGGTGGCCTCAAACACCCTGATCCTGACAACCAATGTGGCGGCGGTGCATCAGTGGATAGACGAATTGCTGGACAAGACGGAGCTCACGTCGGATGACGTGGGCGAGTACAGCGGTGATGTCAAACGGATTCGTCCGATCACGGTGGCCACCTACCAGATACTGGTCTGGCGGCCGGACAAGGAGCAGGACTTTCCCCACTTCGGCCTCTTCGGAGAGCGGAGGTGGGGACTCATCATCTATGACGAGGTCCATCTGATTCCTGCTCCGGTGTTTAGGGTCACCGCTGAAATCCAGGCCGTCCGAAGACTCGGACTGACGGCAACACTGGTGCGCGAGGATGGGCGGGAATCGGACGTGTTCAGTCTGGTGGGCCCAAAACGCTATGACGTGCCATGGAAGGAGCTCGAGCAGAAGGGCTGGATAGCGGAGGCCAACTGCTACGAGATTCGGGTTGATCTACCGGACCGGCTGAAGGTCAGCTACGCCACCGCGGACAAGCGCGCCAAGTTCCGCATTGCCAGTGAGAACCCGCACAAGTTACCAATCACCCGGCAGGTAATTGAGAACCATCGCGAAGACGCCATCATGGTCATTGGGCAGTACGTGAGGCAGTTGGAGGAGTTCGCGCAGGAGCTGGACGCACCGCTGATTACCGGGAAGACACCGAACGCGGAGCGTGAGCGGATTTACGCGGCGTTCCGGTCCGGTGAGGTGCGGGTCATCGTGGTTTCCAAGGTCGCCAACTTCGCCATTGATCTGCCCGACGCGTCGGTCGCGGTTCAGGTCTCGGGGACATTCGGCAGCCGGCAAGAAGAGGCACAACGGTTGGGCCGGATCCTACGACCCAAGGAACGAAACTCGTACTTCTACTCAATCGTTTCCCGATACACTACCGAAGAGACGTTTGCGACTAATCGCCAGAAGTTCCTCACCGAACAAGGCTACAAGTATCACATAGAGCTGTGGGATGAGCGGGAGTTGATGTGAATCGATTCCAGACAATGCTCTTGACTCTCACCGACGAAGCGTTCTTCGAGCTGATGCGGAACTATCTGGGTGAGATCAAGACACCGTTCAACAAGCATGATCTCATCGAACGGCTGACAACGTTTCTCAAACGGGCTGACACGCAGGAGCGGATAGCGGAGCTGATCGATCGAAGCGATGCAGAGGTTCTGACCATGATCTGGCTTCTGGAAGAGCCAACGCATGAGCGACTGTTCGACGTGCTGGCCCCGGGTCGTAGCTACCTTGAGTTGCACCGACATCTGGTCAATCTGGAGGATAGGCTGCTGATATATCGGGATGCGGATCGCGTCCGCTTCGTGCCGTATCTGCGGCAGTTCTTGGAAGCGAACGTTTTCTCCGTCGACCTGCTGTTCCCGTCTGTCGCGGTCGCAGGGGAGTCACGGGAGGAGCCATGGCTGACCGACTCGCTGATCGCGTCGCTCTTCGCATTCTTCCGGGAGACCGCTTCTCCGCTCAAGTCTGACGGCAGCCTCCGCAAGCGAACCGCCGAACAGCTGGCACTGTGCTTTCCGGCCTTGGCCGGCAACACACGGCGCCGCGATGCCGCGCTACGCGTACTGCACTACCTTGGCATCCTGGGGCAACCGGGTGATGCGCCTGACTCCGGGTCAGCCGGCTCAGAACCGCCGCCGCCGGACCTGCTGCGGGCGCTGGAACGACTATCTCCGGAAGCACGTACGTGCGCATACTGGGCGGCGGCCGTGTGTGAGACGCCCGGCCAGGTTGGAAAGATCCAGCACGGACTGCTCGAGCTCGCTATGGCGGTCCCCCAGACGCGTGCGCTGAGCAGGCCGGGCATGGAGCGGCTCACGCGGTTGGTGACGGCAGGCCGGGAGATCGAACCCAGCCGGCTTCTGGACGCGCTCTTGGCGCTGGGCGGTATTGTTGAGACTGGAGAGCACATGGAGCTGCACCTGTTGCCGGTCCGACGTGAGGCGACGGGTACGGCGCCGGTGGTGGTTCAGCCGAACCTGGAGATCACCGTCTCCAGCAAGGCGACGTTCCGCGACATCGTGTTCGTGGCATCGGTCGCGCGATTGGTCCGACATGACCGGTATCCGCACTTCGAGTTGACAAAAGAGAGCGTGGCGCGGACGCTGGAGGACGGGGTGAGTGAGGAGACGCTCGCCAATAGGCTCACCGAATTGGCCGGCTCGATCCCCCAGAATGTTCGCGTGTCCTTGACCACATGGGCGCAAGAGTTCTCCAGCGTGCGGTTGCGGCGTGGGGTCGTCATGACGGTTTCTCCTGAACGCAGGGCGCTGGTGGAGCACGCACAGTCAGTATCGTCACTGGTGCAGGAGGTATTGGCCCCGGGAGTCTACTTGGTTCATGAGCACGACGTGGAGGCGCTGGGCGCGGCCCTGCGAGAGTCCGGGGTTGAAGTCCCACCACGCCTCAACCCGGCCCGCCCGCGGGAACCGCAGCTCCCGGCATTCGCACTGGGATCGGCATTTCAGCTGGGCAACCGCTTGGCCACGCTCGGCGACCGCGGGTACTCCGGTTCCAGCACGCCGACTGAAGACCCGGCTGCCGAGTTCGCGGAGCGGCTTGAGAGACTGTCGGTCTCCGCGGAGCAGCGACGCGAGTTGGAGGAACGCATTGGGAGGAAGCTCATCCTCTTTCCGAATCAGCTTCGTCCTGGGGCTATTCGTGATCGAAAGACGGAGGCAAAGGGCCTGGACTATGTAGGGAAGGTTCGCCTGATTGAGCAGGCGGTACGGGGCACCGGGATGTTCCTGGAAGTCATGGAGCGTCGCCCGGACGGGTCCCCGGCGAAGCATCTGGTTCGGGCGCAATCGCTGGACCGACGGGGGAACCAGCTGTACCTGGTCGCGCGCACTATACCTGATGAGACCGAGGTAACCATCTTGGTAAGCAAGATCGCGCTGGTTCGAGCCCTCCGAGAAACGCTGTACAACCGCTGATTCGGGTCACGCGTACTCCGTGAACCTGGAGCGGACACCGGTTGCCACACGGGCGCGCCATCAGTATAACTCTTGTCTATCGTGTTCACATTCCCAGCCAAGCTCTACAGACGTTTTGGTGGCTATCTTGTTGTGCCCATTCTGCTCATTACCGCGTTCGCCTTCATTATGGTGGGGCGCGTGACATTCCGCTCGGGGTTCACGCTTTTTCTCCCGTCCAATGATCCGTACCGGCTCCTCGAGGAACATGTCAGCCGGACCTTCAGTCAGGACAATCTCATCATTGTTGCGCTAGACGTCGACTCGTTGATCGCGCCTGCTGACCTACTCCGCATCCAGCAGGTTGTTCAGGACGCACGCGAGGTTCCCGGCACATCGTCAGTGGTGAGTTTGACCAACCTGGAGGATCTATATCTTGAGGGTGAGACTCTGGAACGCAGGCTAATCTACCAGCCTGAACTGGACTCTGAGGCAGCCCTGCTCACTGAGCGGGTGATGAGCACTCCCCTGTTTCGTGAGTTCTTTGTATCGAAGGACGGAACGGCACTCTACACCTACGTGGTACCGGAGACCGACGTTGTTCCCGCCGTGTACGGCAGCGCACTGGTTTCAGCGCTGGAGGCTCCCGAGCTCCACTTCTTCGGGGACTCGGTTGTGAAGGCGTACGTGAGCCGTGCGGTGATGGAGGAGTTGATCCTGCTTGGGGCACTTGCGCTCGTCGTCGTGTTCCTGGTGGAGGTGATCATCTCTCGCTCCTTCCTGGTTGGTCTGGTGCTCAGCGTTGCGTCAATGGTCCCGGCTATCTGGACCTTGGCGCTGTTTCCCTTGCTTGGAACTGCGGTTGAGACCAACACCATGATGGTTCCGGTGATTGTCTTGGTACTCGCAACCAGCTACGGGATCCATATCTACCGGTATCACGCCTTGGGCCACGCCGACATGGCGGACACGCTGGACCACGTCGCGCCCATTGTGATGGCCGCCGGGTTCACTACCATCATCGGGTTCGTCAGTCTCCTTGTCACCCCAAGCCGAATCCTCACGCAACTGGGAACGCTCATCATCTTTGGGGTGTCCGCCGCGCTGATCACCTCGTTCCTGCTCCTCCCGCCAATACTTGATCCACTCACCAGGCGCCTACGCCGCCGCGCTCGCACACGCCCGCGCCGCGGGGAGCGAGCCCGGCAGGACCGTTTGCCGCAGCCGTTGCGGTGGCTATCACAGCCGGCCAAGCACCCGGTGCGGCGCCTGGTCATCGTGGGGGTCATTGTGGCCGGTCTGGCGGCATCTATACCTGCGGTCAGGAGTGGCTATAGTACGCGGGACACCTTCCGGAAGGGCACAACGATCTCTCAGACGGTTCAGTACTTCCAGGAGCGCGCGGGAGCTACCCATGATCTGCAGGTGTACATGGACACGGGGGAGGAGTACGGGCTTGTCTACTTCGATGCCTATCAGACGCTCCGCTCGGTGGAGCAGCACCTGGAGGCAGACCCGCTGATTGCCCGATCCATCTCCTACGTCGATTTCGTGGAGTTCATGGTGGGACGGCTGGCGGGTTCGCTCGAGCCCATACAGCCGAAAAACGATGCGGAGGTTGGTGAGGCGATGGAGTTGCTCTCCGGAGAGGGAGTGGGGCTCAGCTTTGAAGCACTGGTTGATACAACATGGCAGCAGACGCGATTCCTCCTCCAGGCGAACGTTCCCTCTATCAGCGATGCTGAGGGGGTGGACGCGGTGGAATCGCTTCTTGTGACGGTACGATCCCTGTTTGGCGCGTCTACTGATCTCTGGGCTGCGGGAGGCAGGCGGCATGTGGGCTTTCAGCCGGAGCAATTCGCATCAGCCGCGGTACTCGGCGTACCGGTGGAGAATCTGCAGTACATCCGTTACCTGACCCGAAGCCAGTTCATGTCGCTCATCGCCTTGGCTCCTCTCATCGTCGGATTCCTGGTGGTGGTTTTCCGCTCGTTGAAGTGGGCGGTGCTGTCTCTGACGCCGACGATGGTGGGAGTGGTGGTGTACTTTGGTGTCCTGGGGTTATCCGGGATACTGCACGACCCAATCCACGTCTTCATGGTAGCCGCACTGATGGGAGTCGCCAACGATGACGTGCTCTACTACGTGCTGGTGTTCCGACGTGAGCGCCTCACCGCGGAGTTCTCAGACGCCATCGCGGCAACGGTCCACAAGACCGGCGCTGCGATCATTCAGACTACACTGATACTTGTTGCCGGCATCGCCACCTTCTACTTCTCCCGCTTTATCCTGCTCGGCAGAGCCGGGCTGGTGGTCACTATTGGTCTCCTGGCCGCCACGACAACAACGCTCGTCGTCATCCCCGCAATCCTGCAGCTTGGGCCTGGGAAACGCTGGGGTAAGCGCGCTCAGCGCAAGCGGTCCGGACTGGAGGAGATCGCTCCGCAGTAGCGCTCGGATTGGACGCGTGCCTGGGCGTCAAACATCTCCGTCCCGGAGATCACGATACAGCCGGCGCCGGCCGCACGCTTCAGCAGCGGCGTCTCAGGCGGCGTGTACACCAGATCGTAGACGATCTCGTGTCCGGATAGATCCATCGGGAGCGGGTCCCCGTCTCCGTGCATCCCTACGCTGGTTGACTGGACAATGATGTCCGGAGTCCGTGAGAGTGCGCGCGGCACCTGATTGAGCGCGACAGCCTCCCCCTCAGGCACTCCCAGTTCTTCCAGAAGCCGACGTGCGCGTTCGACGGTTCGGTTGGCAACGGTCACCCGGATGCCCGCGCGGCTGAGAGCGAACACAACGGCGCGTGCCGCGCCGCCGGCGCCAATCACCAGAGCATTGAGCGGCGCACCGCCGGGCGGACGTTCAGAGAGTCGCGCGGCAAGCGGCTCCCAGAATCCCGGCACATCGGTGTTTGCACCGGCCCAGCGCCCGGCCTCTTGTACGACGGTGTTGCACGCGCCCAGAAGGTCCACGGTTTCCTCCGCGTGGTCCAGGTACGGGATTACTGACCGCTTGTGCGGAATGGTCACGCTAAACCCAGCTATGGGCAACTCGCGGGCCAGGTGGAAAAACGCGTCCACGTCGTCAACCTGCACCGGCACGTACAACGCATCCAAACGCTTCGCCGCAAAGACGCGATTGTGGTAGTGCGGGCTCCGGGAGTGCATCACCGGGTTCCCGATGACGGCGAACAGCGACGCGTGATCACGGATCTCACCATACCGGTACGTTTCTGCAAGCTCGGCCGGCGTGCAGTGGCCGGGAGCCGCCTGCGGATCACCGGTGGACACAAAGCTCAGGTACCCGCCCAACCGGCCGGACAACACACGGGTTGGAAAGCCGACCGCCCCCATACCAATCACGATCCTGCGCACCTCACGGACGTCACGGCAGGCCAGGAGAAGCCGGCTCAGCTCCGCCACCGTTGACGGCATGGCAGCAAGCTTGGCGATTGCCCCATCAGCCGCCATTCGCCGCAGCTCTGTGGCCGGGTCCGCGGGGACACCGTCAAACCGGTGCTGGGAGCGTATTGGCGTGCCGGGGAACCCGGCCAGCACCGACGCGGCGACAGTGGACTCGAAGAGGTCGTCCTCCAGGTCTACATACGAGAAGACCGGCGCGGCCGTTCGCAGAAGCGAGACACGCTGCTCCTCGGTGTCGTGCCACGCACCACCATCGGATGATCGGCGCACGGTGAGCACCAGCGGCAGCGGCGCGAGCTCGGGATCCGAGTTGACACGAGCGGGAAATGACGCAACCTTGCTGAGCTCCGCCCGGTCCAGGAGGTCTACGCGGAGCTCCGCCAGGTGGATGTAGGTTCGCTCGCGCCGCAGATCGGCAATTGCCGCGTCAAGGGTTGGCCTAGTGAGGCTCAGACAGATCACGCGGAAGTCGCCTCCTCCCCGGTCCACGGCAATTGTCCGCCGGCTTGAAGGTATGCGGTGATGGTCTCCGGAGGGACCGGACGCGAGTAGTAGTAGCCCTGGATGTATTCGCACCCCTGTCCAAGCAGAAACGCCACCTGCGGCTCGGTCTCCGCGCCCTCCGCGAGCGTCTGCACCTTGATGCTCCGCGCCATCGCGATGATCGCCTTCACAATCTCCTGGTTACTCGCGTTCTGATCCACGTCCTCCACAAAGCTTCGATCAATCTTCAGCATGTCGATCGGCAGCAGCTTCAGATAGGCCAGCGACGAATACCCCGTTCCGAAGTCGTCTATGGAAAGCTGGATTCCCATCTCGCGAAGCCGGGACATCCGCGGCAACGCTTCGTCCTGGTCGTCCATGACCATCCCTTCCGTGAGCTCCAGTTTCAGATGCGTTCCGCCAAGCGAGAGCGAATCGAGTATCCCTCGTATTCGTCCAACCAGATCAGGCTGGGCGAACTCCGGCGCAGAAAGGTTGACCGACACGTAGAGATCCTCGTGCCCCATTCTGCGCCATTCAGCGAGCTGCCTGAGCGACTGATAGAGCGTCCACTGGCTGATGAAGCGAATGGTTCCGTTCTGCTCAGCGAGCGGGATGAACCGGCCGGGCGAGACACTTCCAAGTGTAGGATGCTGCCACCGTATCAGCGCTTCCGCGCCGTTCATGATTCCGTCACGGTTGACGAACGGCTGGAACACCAGCCGAAACTGGTCAAACCCCGAGCTCCCCGTGCGGCGCAGCGCGTCCTCAATTTGCATCTGCTCTCGGAATCGCTCGCCCATCTCCGCGTCATAGATCGCAAAGCGGCGCCCCTGCCGGCGGCTTTCGGAAAGCGCAATGTCTGCCTGCTCAATCAGCTCATCGCGGTCCTGGCCATGTAGCGGAAACAGCGTCATGCCGATGTGACACCCAAATGAGATGTCATTCGCCGGAGGCGGATGCGGCTGTGCCACGCCCTCCGTGATCTGCTGCGCCAGTCGCTCCGCCTCCTCGGGGACGCGGAGACCGGTCAACAAGAAGAAGAACTCGTCAATGCGATCGCTCTGATAGAGGTGGTCGCCGGTGATCTGGCGTATGCGCTGCGCAGTCCCAAAGATCAGCGCTTTGCTGCGGTCGCGCGTGTTCCGAATGCGGGCGTACATACCGTCCAGCCGAAGCATACCAACGGCGATGAGCGACTCGTTTCCGCTCTCCATGTGTCGCTGGATCAGACGCGTGAACTCCCGGTCAAGACGTCGCCGGATTGGCAGTCCGGTGGTGGGATCCTTCAGAACCAGCGCGGACAGCTCATCGCGCTCCTCCCGAACACCCTGAATCTGCGTCTCCAGTTCGCGATTCCGCCCGGTGAGCTCAGCAAGACGCTGTTGGAGTTCGGCTATGGTAGGTGTATCGGACACGCGGTTCCCTCGCTGAGAGCTCGAGTGTAGCACGGGCCCGCGACCGGCGGCTACGCTGAGAGATCAGAGCACGGCCCGGTGGCGCTGCGCCGGTCTCCGCGTCTCCATGATGGTCGCCGGCGATCAGACCTCTTCGTGCTGCAGGGGAACGCCCAAGAACTCGGAGATCGTGACCGCTACGCGCTCCAGATCCTCTTGATATGAGGAGTCCTCCATCACCACCCGCCGCTCCGTCAGCTCAAGGAAGAGTTTGAAATACTGACTTCGCCGGGCGGCGAAACCACGGAACCGGTTGTTGAACAGGCCCTGCTGCGGCACCTCGTGCGTCTTCAGGAGCCGGATTGACTGGAGCGTCACGCCGGTGACGGAGGGCCGCGGGATCGACTGCGTCTTGAGCACGACTCCGAAGAATCGCTTCTCTGAGACAACCGAATCCTCGCTCGCCCGGAAGACGGTTCTACTGTTCCATCCGGCAACGCCAACGCACGCAAGCGTCAACACGGCATAGAAGATGGTCCCGGCGACAGACCCATTGGACTGCTCACCGCGGGAATCGTAGCTAACCAAAAACGCAGCAATCAAAAGAATGGCGAGTGCTCCGTAGAGCGCCCGCCGTGTCCACGTAATCTGTACCACCAGCGTTCGATCATCTGCCCGTGAGGCTCCAATGCGTGATCTCATTCGTAACATGGGCGGTCCAGGTTCTATCCGTTGGGCGGATTGTGACACGCAATCACGTGCCCGTCTTGATTCTTCTCCAGCACGGGTATCACCTGACTGCACACATCAATCTTGTGGCGGCAGCGCGGATGGAATGTGCATCCGGAGGGAGGATTGACTGGGCTGGGAACATCGCCCTCCAGGATGATCTGATTGGTCTGATAGTCCGGATCTGCAACCGGAACCGCAGAGAGAAGCGAGATGGTGTACGGGTGGCGCGGATTAACGTACAGGCGCTTTGCCTCCGATAGCTCCACGATTCGACCAAGATACATGACCGCGACTCGGTCTGAGATGTACTGGACCACGCTGAGGTCGTGCGCGATGAAGATGAATGCCAGATTGAAGTCATCCTGAAGCGAGATCAAGAGGTTCAGGATCTGCGCCTGAATGGAGACGTCCAACGCGCTCACCGGCTCATCACAGACAATCAGCTGCGGCGTCAGCGCCAGCGCCCGTGCAATGCCGATTCGTTGCCGCTGGCCGCCGGAGAACTCGTGTGGGTACCGATTCGCCGCCTGCGGCGGCAGACCGACCTTCTCAAGCAGCTCCATCACCCAGCGATCCAAGTCCCGGCCGGTGTGCGTGCCGAACTCGCGCGGCCCCTCGCCCACAATGTCCTTCACCACCATGTGGGGATTCAGTGACGCCCACGGGTCCTGGAACACCATCTGCACCTGCCGGCGGTTCGCCTTCAGGGCCTTGTTGTCCATGCACAGCAGGTCTGAGTCTTTGGCCAGCGCGGTCGCGCGTGTCTTCTTCTCATCGATCTGATGCTTGAGACGCTTGATCTCTTCGCGATCGACCGC
>CAYTGY010000048.1:0-16242 GCA_964437265.1 uncultured Spirochaetaceae bacterium
TCCACTCCCACCACCCGCATGAGCGGCTATTGTTGAGCACCCAGCTGACGATCATGGCCGCGGCGAGGATCCGGAAGCCGGTCTGCGGGTCTGCGCCGGAGGCGGCACGGAACGCAACCACAGCCAGCACCGGCCCGTTGAGGCGGTGAATCACGCTGGTGATTATCCAGAACGCTTTGCGTCGTGGCAGGTGACGGTAGATAAGGATGGCCGCGAGCTGGAAGACGGATGCCAGAGAAAGGAGGCCCACCAGGATCCCTAGCTGGGCTGAGGTCGCGCCAAGCTCATTACGGACAAAGACATTAAAGATTGCCTGCGGGGCACAGACGATCATCCAGAGTGTGCCCGTTGCTCCGCTTGCGATGCTTACATTCATGGATCTCGCCAAAGCATCTCGGTCGACGGGCGATTGGTCGGGTTGGTCGAAGTTGAGCGTCACGTCCCCGTTATTCACCACCAACCGCTATGTGTCAAGCGAACGTCACTGGTATGCTGACCCGGCACTGCACCGCAGCCGTATGATCGTCCCCTTGCACGTGCCGGTTGACTACGTGGATGCGCGGATCGTACTGTGTCTGCTCGCGGTATGTTGCGGACGGTAGGGTGAGACAGAATGAAGGTACTGGTTACCGGCGGAACAGGCCGGGTTGGAGCGGCTGCCGTCAGGCGGCTCTTGGAACACGGTCATGAGGTCACGGTTGCAGGTCGACGTCCGGAGCGCGAGGTGGCTAGCGGGCGAACCGCCTACGGCGGCACGGCCTCCGAGGAGGCGCAGCTGCTTCCGGGTGGAGCGGTCTATCGCCGGTGCGACGTTGGTGACTACGACGCCGTAGAGCGCGTGATGCGCGGTCAGGACGCCGTGGTCCACCTTGCGGCAATCCCGGACCCGGTTGGGAATCCGGGCCGCACCGTATTCCAGGTGAACGCCTCCGGGACCTTCAACGTCTTTGAGGCGGCCGCCGAGTGTGGCGTTCCACGTGTGGTCAATGCGAGCTCCATCAACGCCGTGGGGATGTTCTACGGAGACCGTAGTCTTCCCATCCAGTACCTCCCCGTGGACGAAGCACACCCCACGCTGCAGACCGATGCATACTCCTTCTCCAAGCTGGTGAGCGAGCAGATCGCGGATTACTTCTGGGAACGCGACGGGATCACCAGTATCTCAGTCCGACTCCCCGGCGTGATTCCTCACCACATCCCTGATTCGTGGAAACGTCACTCCTCAGAGAATCACGTTCGGACGATTGCGGAGGAGTTGCTTGGGGCCGGCGGGGAGCAGCGGCTCGAGCGTCTGCAGCGTATGTACGATGCCTACGAGCGGTTTCGCCGGGCGCATCGGGCGGAGACGGAGGATCGCTCTTCCTACCACCACCATGAGGTTGCCGACCTCACTCATGCTGAGCGAGCGTTCATGCTGCGCCAGGTCAACTTCTTCACGCACGTTGACGAGCTAGACAGTGCCCAGGCAATTGAGCTTGGCTTGACCGTGGAATACACGGGTAGTCACACGCTGTTCATCAACAGCGCGCACAACAGCCTTGGGTTGCCGCTCAGCGACATTGCAAAGCTCTACCGGCCGCCGGTGCCGCGTCTTCGGTCCCAGCATCCCGGAGACACGTGTGTTATGTCGATTGACCGGGCACGCGACGTGCTAGGCTACGCTCCCGAATGGTAGGCGGCCGCCGGGCTACGACCATGTGCGGTCGTGCGCCCACTCGTCGTTCCAGTGTTCGGTAGGAGCCCACATCTCCGGGTAGTCGGGGTGCAGGTGTTGCGCGAGCACCTCATCGTTGAGCGACGCAATCCCCAGCCCGGGGCCGTCCGGGACGCTTACAAAGCCGTCCTGTACAATGGGACTGGGCAGGCCGGTCACCATCTCACTCCACCACGGCGTCTCCACGCTGTGGAACTCCAGCGCGGTGAAGTTTTCCGTTGCGGCGCACGCCTGGACCGCGGCCAGACAGGCAACAGGGCTCTCCGCCATATGGACCGACATGGCCACCCCGTGGTCCTGTGCCAGGTCACCAATCTTCTTGAGCTCCAATATTCCGCCGCAGCTCAGGATGTCCGGATGGATCATTGAGACACCGCCGGATTCCAGCAGCGGTCTGAAGCTCTCCTTGAGATAGATGTCCTCCCCGGTGCAGATTGGGGCGGTGGTGGCTCGTGAGAGCCGGACGTACTGATCCGTGAGCTGCCAGGGGATCATGTCCTCGAGCCACGCCGGGTTGTACTTCTCTATGCGTCGGGCAAGCTTGATGCAGTCCTCGAGCGGTATGTGGCCAAAGTGGTCAATAGCCAGCGGCACCTCATAGCCGATTACCGAGCGAACCTGCCCGACGTACTCTTCCAGCAGGTCCAGACCGGACTCGGTGATGTGGATGCCGGTGAACGGGTGAGGGATGTTGTACAGGTCGTAGCGCCGGTTTCGTCGTAGCTTTGCTTCAAGGACGGCGTCTGAGGCGTCCGAGGAGTTCGTCTCTTGTCTGCCTATTCGGCCCTGCATCTCTTCCAGGAACCCACGTGGGGCGCTCAGGGTGCCCGGTTTGTCCAAGAGATAGCCGATTCCCAGGTCCATCTTGAGAAACGTGTAGCCCCGTTCCATCCGTTCTTTGAGCGCGGCACCCATCTCCAACCCGGTGTGTTTCCCGTGAACATCCGTGTCACAGTAGATGCGGATCTGATCGCGAAACCTCCCACCAAGCATCTGGTGAACCGGTACGCCATACGCCTTGCCGGCCAGATCCCACAATGCAAGCTCAATGCCGCAAACGCCGCCACCCTGGCGCGCGTGATTGCCGAACTGCTTGATTCGCCGGAAGATCTTATCCACGTTGCAGGGATTCTCACCCAGGATGCGGTCTTTCAGGAGCAGCGCGTAGGTCCGGCTTGCCATGTCGCGGATCTCTCCAAACCCCTCGATTCCCTGGTTGGTGGAGAGCTTCATGAGCGTGCAATGCATTGGCGCACCTGCCACGTCCACAAAACGCATGTCCGTAATCTTCAGGTCTGATGGATAGCCGTACGAGCTCACAGCAGCGTCTCCTGGTCAGCCTGCATGCGGTCCGTATCCGTCTCCTCTTCCCACGCAAGGTGCGCAAACTCCGGCGGCGTATTGGTCGCGCGCCACGCCGCAAAGTCAGCCTCAATGTCCGCCGTCCATGCGGTGTCCATCTGGGCGGAGGTGTAGACCTTCTCCCTCAGCCGCTGGAGTCCAAAGAGCTCTCGCAGCCGCGTTCGCTCCGAGTGAATGACGATCTCCTCCGCGTACTGCGGTGGGATGAACAGAACGCCGGCCGGCGTTCCCAGGACCACGTCTCCGGGCATACAGACCGCATTGCCAATCCGGCATGGGACGTTCGTCCCTATCATGGTGACCTCCCGAATGCCGGTGGGATCACAGTCTAGATAGAAGGTCTGCAGGTTCTCAAGTCCCATGATCTGCTGGAGATCACGGATGCCGCCGTAGATCACCTGTCCGCGGCCCGTCCGCGTGGCAATTGCGGTGGACAGGTTTCCGCCGGAAAAGGTGCCGTACTCGATCTTCCCAAAGAGATCAACCACCAGTACATCGTCGGTGACCAGCGTCTCAATCACCCAGGAGTTCATCATTCCAACGCGGCCCTCCTGCGTATGGCCGTAGTCCATGAGCGTCTTGTGGAGGTCCGCCCGCTCCGGCACGAACACCGCGGTCACGGCGCGTCCCACCAGGATCTTATCGCCGTGGGTAGTCTTCCACCCTCCCTGGAACTGAGAGCGGTAGCCCTTGCCGTAGATCACGGCCCACGCTTCCTCAGTGGTGCACCTCTCCATCCGTGTTAGCACGTCGTCGCTGACGCGCGGACGGCCGTCATCAAACCGGTCTCCGGTCCACTCAGGAGTGAGTTGGACAATGTCGTCTCTGTGTGCGAAGGTCATGATGGTCCGAGAGTACACACCATACCCGGTCAGGTCGTCAACAGGACGCGCGCCGAGATTCCCGGGCCCGGGCGCCATTTCCACAATTTCCGCAGCACTCTCTATGGTATAGTCGGTGGTCATGCAGACGCCCAGATCACACCGTCTCTGGGAGACCCCGGAGATCACCAACATCGCTCGCCTTCCCATGAGCAGTTGCTTGCTCCCGTATCCATCGCGCGAGGCGGCGCTATCCGCATACGAGCACCTCGCGCCACCGTTGGAAGCGATTCCCACAGGGGCAACACCGCTGGAGATCTTGCCGCAACACCCGTGGGTGATGCCGCTCAACGGAACGTGGAGATTCGCGCTCGTTGCCTCGCCCGCGGCGGTCCCCGAGCAGTTGCCCGTACGGCTCTCCGCGGCGGCGGACCCAACGCTGCTTGGTGAGGCACAGGCTGAGTTGGACGCGGTGCTGATGGAGGCACCGGTCGGCGCGCGGCGGCGGGAGATCCGCGTGCCCGGAAACTGGACGCTCCAGGACACCGGCGACCACCCTATCTACACGAACGTCCAGATGCCTTTTGACAACAACCCGCCAATCCCCCCGGAGGAGAACCCCACCGGGCTCTACTGGCGCTCCTTTGACGTTCCCTCTTCCTGGGCCGGACGTCGTGTGGTGATCCATCTCGGCGGTGTGGAGAGCTACTACGAGCTGTTCGTGAACGGTGCCTTCGTGGGGATGGCAAAAGACACGCGTCTTCCCAGCGAGTTCGACCTCACCGCGTTTCTCCATGCCGGCACGAACGGGATCTGTGTGAAGGTGCTCCGCTTCAGTGATTCAAGCTACGTGGAGGACCAGGATCAGTGGTGGATGGCCGGCATCTACCGGGATGTGTATCTGTATTCCACGCACCCGGCATACCTGGCCGACGTTCGCGCCCATGCGGATTTTGACGTGGAAGAACGCCGCGGCCTGCTCGAGGCGGCCGTACAGGTGGATTATGTCCCGCAGCCGGACAATGCCGACGGCCGCCGTACCGGACCGCGGAAGAACTGGTGCGTCACGGCGGAGCTCTACCACGGTGCGGACGGCACCGGGGCCGCCCAACCTGAGCCGCTCTGGCGCGGTGAGGCGCAGGTGAGCTGCTCGTACCGTGCCGGTGAGTACGTGGCGGAGCTCTCGGGTGTACTGCAGGGAGTTCGCCCATGGTCCGCGGAGGACCCCGCGCTGTATCGGCTCGTTATTGGGCTCGTTGATGCGGGCGGAGAGGAGATCGAGTGGCGGTGCGTGCGGGTTGGCTTCCGTCGCGTTGAGGTGCGTGACCGGCGGTTGCTCATCAACGGCGAACCGGTTCTGATGCGCGGCGTCAATAGACATGAGCACGATGATCGGCTTGGCAAAGTAATGACCGTAGAGCGGATGGTGCAGGACATCAGACTGATGAAGCAGTTCAACTTCAACGCCGTTCGTACCTCGCATTATCCTGATACGATCGCCTGGTACGATCTCTGTGACCAGTACGGGCTCTATCTGGTGGACGAGGCAAACATAGAGGCGCACGCGAACTACGCAACCATCTGCCGCGATCCGCGGTGGGAGCACGCGTTTGTTGAACGGGTGATGCGGATGGCGCTCCGCGACAAGAACCACCCATCCGTCATTGCCTGGTCAGCCGGCAATGAGAGCGGGCACGGCACCAATCACGTGGCCGCGCTCGACCGGCTTCGTGCCTATGACCCAAGCCGCATCATCCACCATGAAGGGGAGGTCAAGCCGCTGTGGTCTCAAGGAGGGGCTCCCAACGTCTACAGCGGAGGAAGCAATAGGTACAATGATCTGGTCAACCCGATGTATCCGCAGATCGAGGACATTGTTGATCATGCGCTGCGCGCCAACGATCCACGGCCGGTAATCCTCTGCGAGTACAGTCACGCGATGGGCAACTCCAACGGTAGCCTATCCGAGTATTGGGACGCGTTTGAGCACGTCCATGGCCTGCAGGGAGGGTTCATCTGGGAGTGGGTGGATCACGGACTGATCAAGACCGATGACCGCGGCCGCGAGTACTGGGCGTACGGGGGTGATTTTGGCGAAATCGTCCACGACGGAAACTTCGTGGCGGACGGCATGGTGTGGCCGGACCGGACGCCGCATCCGGCGATGTTCGAGTTCAAGAAGGTAGCCCAACCGGTTGCCGTTGAAGCCGTATGTGCCGCGGAGGGTCGGTTCCGAATTCGGAACAAGCACGACTTCGTGAGCCTGGACCGACTGGAGGGCAGATGGGAGCTCCGCGTGGAAGGCGTTGTGGTGGAGGCGGGCGCGCTGCCTACCGCAGGGATTGAGCCCGGGGCTGCCCGTGAGGTAACGGTGCAGGTGGGTAACGCTCAGCTACTCGGTCAGCCGGAGGCCGCATTCGTCTTGAGCTTCCTCACCAGCACGCCCACCTCCTGGTGCCCGGCCGGTCACCTGGTGGCGTGGGAGCAGATCTTTCTCGCCGGCCTGCCGCCCGCTCCTTCGGAGGAACCGGACTCGGCCGATGCGCCGGAGCCGAAAGTAGTGCAGGGTACCGGAGGCGCGCCACGGCTAGAGACCGGCAGGTTGTGGGTGGAGTTCCCCGCCGGGATCGGCGAGGTGGGTGAGGTGCCCATCACTGAGACGCCGTGTAGCGTTGTGGGAGTTGATGAGAAGACGCTGGTGGCGGCCGGTCCGCGGCTCCAGCTCTTCCGGGCTCCCACGGACAACGACGGTATTCGGGGGTGGTCAGCCCAGGAGTCGAAGCCCATGGGGCAGTGGTTGGCTGCCGGTCTGGACCGACTGCGGCTGGTTGGGAGAGACGTGCACCACGGCGATCACGGCGATGTGGTTGAGATCACGCGCTATTGCGGGACCGACGCGGAGAGCGTAGTCACGTGTGAGATCCGGGTGCGCCCGGCAGGCGACCAGGTGCTCCGCTATGACATTGGCGTCGACGTGCCTTGCTCGTTCCCGAGTCTCCCACGCATTGGCGTGGTGCTGCAAGCGTCTGCAGGCTTTGAGCACCTTGAGTGGTATGGTCGCGGGCCGCAGGAGAACCACATTGATCGGAACGCCGGCTATCCCGTGGGACGCTACCAGGGTGCGGTTGCTGACCAGTATGTGCCGTACATCATGCCGCAGGAGAACGGCAACAAGTGTGACGTACGCTGGTTCTCGCTTTCAGACGGGTCGTCCACGTTGCGGTTTGTCGCGGATCCGCTCTTTGAGTTCTCAGTTCATCACGTCACCGCCGAGGACCTCTTCGCGTGCAGGCACGTGCCCGACGTGGCTGAGTTCCTCCGCCCTGAGACCATTGTCAGCATCGATCTCATCCAGCGGGGCGTCGGCACCGGGAGCTGCGGTCCCCAGACGCGCGAGCCGTACCGGGTTGCGCCGGGCCGGTACTCATTTGGCTTCGCACTCGAGTGTACCTGAGTGGAACGGTCTGCCATGCCTGAGTCGACCACCGATGCACCCCGCCGCCGTTTTCCGCTCGACCCCGGCGCCGGAGTTCGGTAGCATGAGCCATGCAGCCACAGCAGTACCTGATCCATCTTGAGCCCGACCTTGAGTCACTGACCTTCACCGGTCACGTTGGGATTCACTTCAACCCCACCGTGCCTCCCGCCCAGATCCAACTAGATGCGCTGGACCTTCAGATTGCAGAGTGCGCGATTGTAGCGGGCGATGAGGAGCGCGCCGTTCGCTGGGAACACGCCGGCGGTATACTCTCCATCGCGACCGGAGACAGCGCGGGCGCCGCAGAGACCGGAGCGTTGGTCTTGCGTATCCGGTTCTCCGGCGAGCTCAACGACAAGCTTGTTGGGTTTTACCGCAGCAGCTACAGCGTGAATGGTGAGCCCCGGTATCTCGCTACCACGCAGTTCGAGGAGCGGGACGCCCGGCGCGCGTTTCCCTGCGTGGACCAACCCGCCGCCAAGGCGGTGTTTCTGGTGGAGCTTCTGGCGCCCGCCGGATGCTCGGCAATCGCCAACACTCCGGTGGCCTCCACTGAGGCGATGGCGGAGGGGGCAACGCTCTTCCGGTTTGAGCCCACGCCGCCTATGTCGACCTACCTCCTGTACTTTGGCGTTGGGCCGTTCGAGATACAGACCGACGAGTCATGGCGCGTGCCAATCCGAGTCGCGGTCTCCCCGGGGGAGGGGGCGCGGTCTCTGCAGTCGCTGGAATATGCGCGACAGTCGGTCTCCTACCTGGAGAGCTTGGTGGGCGTACCGTATCCGCTTGCCAAGCTGGATTCCATAGGGGTGCGAGACTTCGCCTTTGGCGCCATGGAGAACTTTGGCGCCATCGCCTACCGTGAGCATCTGCTCCTGACCGATGAGCACACCACGCGCGCTGAGATTGAGAAGATGATGAGCATCGCCGCGCATGAGATTGCCCACATGTGGTTTGGTGACCTGGTCTCTCCGGCGGCCTGGCGGTACGTGTGGCTCAATGAAGCGTTCGCCACCTACTTTGGGAATCTTGCCGCCGAGCACTGGTACCCGCAGTGGCGGATGCTTGCGCGGTTTGCCGGCGCGACTATGGGATTGGCGATGGACCGCGACGGGCACGCCGGGACCGTCCCCATTGAGCTGGAAGACGATGAGATTGAGATCAACCCGTCCACCGCTCCAATTGTCTACAACAAGGGCGCGTGTGTGCTACGGATGCTCCATGAGTTCTATGGCGACGGTCCGTTTATGGCCGCAACCCAATCGTTCCTCTCGCGCTATGCGTATGGCGCGGTGGGCACGGAGGAGTTTGTAGAGGAGTTTGGGTCCACACTGGATCGTGAGGCCCGGTCTGGGGAGGACCTAGAGGTTCCGGCGCCCCGCGCTGCTCAACTGCTGCACAGTTGGATTCGTACGCCGGGCTTCCCCCTGGTGCGTGTTACCCGTACCGGGAACACGCTCTCACTGCGCCGGAGCCGGTTTGGCTATCTTCCGCCGGAGCCGGGGAATGACGAATCGTGGGTGGTGCCGGTTACCGCGGTTACGCAGCAGGGACGAACCTACGGATGGATCCTGGATCAGGCCGAGCAGACCGTGGCGCTCGAGCCTGACGACGGGTGGGTGAAGCTGAACCGGAACCAGGCGGGCTACTACCGCGTCTACTACGAGGAGGCGGAGACGTGGGACGCACTGGGTGATGCCGCACGGGCCGGGAGCCTGGACGCGTTGGATCGCTACGCGCTCATTGCGGATCTGGCCGCTTTTGTGCGCGCCGGTATGGTACCGTTGGAGCGGTACCTGCAGTTCCTCTCGCAATACTATGCCGCCGAGCGTGACCCGATTGTCGTTACTGAGATCGCCACCGCGCTTTCGTGGTTCGCGGGTCTACTCCCGGAGGACGCCCGCATTTCCGCGGCGGCGACCACGGCGCTGTCACCTCATCGCGAACGGCTGCTCGCCGAGCCCCGGGAGGATGAGCCCTATGACCTGGTGCTGATGCGCGACGCGGTGCTGTGGGCATTGGTGACATCCGGGGATGATGCGGTAGTCGCTTCGCTTGCCGCGCGTGCGGAGGCGTTCCGCCGTGGTACGGCGGTGCATGCGGATACTGTGCCGCTCGCGTTGCGCGCGGCGGTTCTACATGACTCTGCCTGTTCCCAGTGGGTGCGCGAGCGGCTCGTCGGCAGCGAGCTGTCGGAGGCGCAGCAACTCCAGTTCCTCCGCGCCCTGGCAGAAGTACGGGACCCGGCCACGGTGACGGAGGTGCTCACCTTTGTCGCGGAGCACGTTCCGTATCGCAATCTGCTCCACTTCCTCATGCCGGCCGCCCGGAACCCGGTGGTCTCCCGCCGACTGTGGGCGTGGTTTCGCACGCGTGCGGAGGACCTTGCGGGTATTCATCCGTATCACCTGGCGGCCGCAATTGTGTTGATTGTGGCGACCGGCGGGCTGGGGCACGAATCTGAGGTTGCAGAGTTTCTGAACCAGCGGTTCGGGGCCACGGTAGAACCCGGGGTCATAACGCTTGCGCTCAACCGCTTGGAGGTCAATCGGCGGCTGGTGGATCGGGAGCGGAGGTAGGGCAGGAGGGCGTGATCACGAACTCGCCGTAGCTGTCGCCCAGCTCAATCGCTTTGGTCTAGGAGCACTGGAACGTCCCAAAGCCCTCCGGGTAGCTCTTGCCATAGGCCAAATCCATGAACGCTCGGGTGACGCCGCGATTCATCGCAGCCTACGGCCGCGGCGTGTACGTTAATCGAGACGTTTGCGGGATTATCCGGTTCTGCCACCGATCGGATAGAAGGGTTTTCGCCGCCCGGATTCGTCCTGGTCGCGAATAGCCGGCAGAAGTGCTGGTGGGAAAGATCTCCCCCGCCGCCGTTATCCCCGTCAAAGGAACTGCGATTTTGTTTCTTTCTTGCAGACGGGAACAGTCGCGGCACGCAGCTGGGAGGATTGAGCGTGCCGGATGCCGGCCTGAATGTATCAGCTTGGGCCGGAGCCTGATCGAATTTCACCTTCGGAATACCGGTAAGCCGCTGCCGACAGAACCAGATGAATTCGTTTCACGGACCAAGCCTTACAATGTCTTGACCCATTTCGTCTCCCCGCAGATGTCCTTGGTACCTGAAGAAATAGTCGACTGCCGGCTTATCGGCTGTGTTTGCCATACATATCTCGGCGCGAAAGTGATCCCACCTTCAAGGGTTGTATATGCGTTCCTAGTCTTGTGTCATGCTGCTCTGCGGGAGGGGTGCATGACACACATCGTAGGATCGTCAGACAAGCACGAGACGAAGCTTGTCCGGCATTTGGGCATCGTCGCCGGCGTTTGCATGGAATCTCGGCTTGCCGAGCTCATCGCCCCGCATATCAAGGCGGAGGATCTGCACGATTACTCTCTCGGTCCCGCCCTGGACGCGATCTACGAGTACGGGATCACCGAGTTGTTTTCCGCGGTCGCCGCATCGGTTCCGACGGCCAACGGCATCAGCACCCGGTTCGCGCATCTGGACTCCACCACCTTCAGCCTGCACGGGCAGTACAACAGCGAGCTCGACGGCGATGAGCTGGAAGAAGGGGTGATCCATATCACCAAGGGCTACTCGAAGGATCACGCGCCTGAGCTCAACCAGGTCGTCGTGCAGATGATTTGCTCTCATAAGTCCAGCCTTCCGGTCTGGATCGAAGCACTGAAGCGGTAATACCTCCGACAAGACGAGCTTCCGAGAGACGGTTGCGCAGTTTCAGCGTCAGTTCGATCGCACGACCATGCCGTATATCGTGATGGACGCGGCGTTCTACAGCCGTGAGAACCTTCAGAGCTGTGAAGGAGTGCGGTGGGTGACGCGAGTACGCCGGAGTTCGCCAACGCTGGTTGCTGGTGTGCTCCGAGCAGGCGGTCGAGTCGGCGAATCGTCGCAAAGGCATCTTCGTCATCGCCACCAACGAGCTCGATGCCCAGGCGCTCACCGATCAACAGCTGCTGGAGGTATGCAAAGACCAAGGCGTGAGCGTGGAGCGAGGCTTCCGGCTTCTCAAGGAACCAGTGTTCTACGCCGAGAGTCTGTATCTGGAATCGCTCAAGCGAACGGACACATCTGGGATCACAGAAACAAGCCGACGCAGCGGCCGCCGATACGATGGGTGTTCATGATTTTCGAGGACGTGCTGCTGTTGTACATCAACGAAGGCGAAGTAACCACAAGAGCACCTACAAACCTACGTGAGGAACACCGAGTCGTGCTCAGGTGCCGCGGACCGATCTACGAGAAAATGTACTTTCTTCGATTGTGACCCTTGAACGTGGCGTGTGCGCTCATGGTCGTCTCCTTGGGGCCAGGGCCACGAAGCACGCCTTTCCAGGTACCATCTGACCAGGTGTGCAATGAGCGTCAGGATCCGGATTGGGGACCACATCAATGAGGCCTCCTTCTTCCATTTCTACTGCGACGTCTGCCTCATGTCAAGACGAGGCCGTTCTTACCAAACCGAGGCGGGGGCAAGTCCGTGCGCGGGCACGAATTGACCACAAACTCATCGGCAGCTCACACAGAATTAACCCCGCGCATACGATCTTCGGACTAGAGTTTAGTGAAGGAGAGTGACATGATGACAACGATAAGGAAACGACGCGCGTCGCGCTTTGTGGAGAGCACATTCGCCGTGCTCGCCTTGCTTGCCCTCGTGGCCGGAACGGCGGTTGCCCGAGGCGGTCAGGAGGAGAGCGCAGATGCGGTTGCGGAAACGGTGACGCTCGAGTACTGGCACTGGAACCCGGAGCAGAACGACATGATCGACGGGATCATCGCGGACTTCGAAGCAGACCATCCTTTGATCCAGGTGGAAGTCACCTCCATGGTGCCCAGCGACTACTGGACAAAGATCCGCCTCCAGGCGAACCAGCAGGAACTGCCGGATGTCTTCGACATGAGCTCAGGCTTCATCGAGACTTGGGCAACAGACGGCTTCCTCTACGATCTCTCGGACTACGTCGCATCCAGCCCTGAGGCGGACGAGTACTACGAGAGCCTGGTGGAAAGCGCACGCTCTCTCGCAGGCACGGACGACTACTACGCGCTACCGTACGCCTTCGTGATCCCCATCCTCTACTTCAACAAGGATGTGTTCGACGAGGCCGGCGTCGCCTACCCCAGCGAGGAGTGGACGTGGGACGACTTCGTCGACGCCGCAGAGGCGCTGACCGTGGACAACGACGGTGACGGTGAACCGGAGCAATGGGGTCACCACTTCTACGGCCGCTACGCGCAGGTGGAACCGTGGGTCTACGCAAACAACGGCCGCCTCATTGATCGCGACGCAATGCGCTTCGCACCGGACGAGAACGCGCGCGAGGCACTCGAGTTCCTCGTCAGCCTCGTCGATGAGCACGCCGTCGTGCCTAGGCCCAAGACGGTCGCGGACATCGGGACTGCTGACGTGTTCGCCACCGGCCTCAGCGCAATGTGGGTCGACGGATCGTGGAACATCGGGTACATGCGCGACAACGTGGGCGACGAGTTCAACTGGGGAATCGCTCCGGTTCCCACCGGACCCTCGGGTGACGGATCGCTCGTTTACGGCTGGTCCGACTTCATTGCGATTGGCGCGGACACTGACGAGCCGGACGCGGCGTGGCAGCTTCTGACCTACCTGACCGGCGAAGGTCGGACACTGGACAACTTCTCCGCGGGCAAGATCCCCTCCTACCGGGCGCTCGCAGAGGACCCGGCCTTCCTGGAGCCATCCATGCAGCCGGAGGAGAAGGGCATCCTGCTCGACCTCGCACAGCGCGAGCCGGTGACGTCCTTCACGAAGGCGTGGTCTGAGTGGCGCGGCTACGGACCGGCCGAGTCCATGGGCTTCAACGCGATCATGGACGCGGTGCTGAACGGCGAGATGGGCTACACTGAGGCACTCTCAACGGCGGACGAGAGCCTCAACCAAATCCTCTCGCGCGAGTACTGATCGCCATCCACACCAATGAGCCAGGCTCAAACGCCGTCCCGGGGTCGCCATGCGCGGCCTCGGGCGGTTTCATTGCCATCCGCCGGACTGCACTGGTACAAGTGGTATCACCCGTGGATATTCCTCTCGCTTGCCGTCGTGGGGTTGGGAGTGTTCCGGCTGTATCCCATCGCCGCGGCGTTCCGGCTGAGCTTCACGTCGTGGGACATCATGAACCAGCCCGAGTGGCTGGGCATCAGCAACTACCTGACCATCTTCTCGGACGCTCGCTACCTGAGCGTGCTCGGCAATACCCTCGTCTTCTCAGGTATCTACACTATTGGTGTCATGGTCATCGGCCTCTCGCTTGCCATGCTGCTCAACGTCAACCTCAAGGGCGTATCCGCCTTCCGCGCGCTCACGTACGCGCCGGTCATTACCTCGGCAGTTGCCGTGGGCATCGTGTGGAGCTGGATACTGAGCGGTCGATACGGGATTCTCAACTACGTGATCGGATTCGTGGGAATCGATGGGCCACACTGGCTGGGCGAGCCCGCGCTGGCGCTTCCCGCGGTAGCGTCGGTGCACGTGTGGAAGATGGCTCCCTACTACATGACCATCTTCCTTGCCGGGCTCCAGGAGATCCCGCGGAACCTCTACGAGACCGCGGATATTGACGGAGCGCGCCCGCTGCAGAAGTTCCGCTACGTGACGCTTCCCATGCTCGCGCCGTTCACCTTCTTCATTCTCATCATTGCGGTTGTGGACTCGTTCAACAACTTCGAGATCATCTATTCTATGACGCGTGGCGGCCCCAGTCAGGCGACCACGACCATGGTCTACAGCGTATTCGTCAACGGTTTCGTCTTCTATCGGGTTGGCTTCGCGACCGCAATAGGCTTCCTGCTGATGGTCATAGTCGGCGCGTTCACCGTGCTCAACTTCTACCTGCGCAAACGAGTGGCGCAACCGCTGGAGGGTTGAGCATGAGGGTTCGAATCCGATCGATCGTCCGCTACGCCGCGATCGTTGTGGTCTCCGCAGCCATGGTCTTCCCCTTCCTGTGGATGATCGCCAACTCGTTCAACACGCGCCAGGCGATCTTCGAGATCCCACCCGTGTTGATCCCGGACAAGCTCTTTCAGCCGGACATGTTCTCCAACTACGCCCAGGTGTTCGGGGAGTTCAACTTTGGTCGCTACCTGTGGAACAGCCTCATCGTCGCCGGGCTCGCGTCCGCGGGGCAGATCGTCACCTGCGCCACCGCCGGCTTTGCATTCGGCAAGATGCGCTTCCCGGGCCGTAACCTCGTCTTCGGGCTCATCCTTGCCACGATGATGATCCCCATCCACGCGACCATCATCCCGGAGTACATCCTCATGAGCCGAATTGGGTGGCTCAACACCTACGCGCCGCTCATCGTCCCATCGTTTTTGATTGGTACGTTCGGGACCTTCCTCTTCAAGGTCTTCTTCGAGAACGCTCCACGCTCACTGCTGGAAGCGGCGATCATCGACGGCTCCGGCCCCCTCCATCTGTTCGTACGGATATTCCTTCCGCTCGCGCGTGGTGCGATCATCACGCTCTTGATCCTCGCATTCATGAACAACTGGAACGATCTCCTGCGACCGGTTCTCTATATCAGCGACGAGGAGCTCATGACCAGTACGCTTGCACTCACGCGTTTCCAGTCGCAGTACTCAACCGATTGGAGCCTGCTCCTCACCGGCGCCGTGGTCTCCACCGCCCCGCTCCTCTTGCTCTACGCCTTCCTGCAACGGTATATCATTGAGGGCGTCTCCACGCTGGGCATCAAGGGGTAGCTCATGGCATCAGCCATCTGGTGGGACTCGCCGCCGGCGAGCTGCCGCGCCTCGCCGATCAACAGACTCAGGCGATCGGTATCCAGAGCAACGCCGGTCACTTCCACCAGCGGCGATTCGGGGCTGCATCCCGCCTGCAGCAGAATGGCAACGACGGCACAAACCAAACAGCTGAGTACGCCCGATTTCATAACAATGCTCCTTTGCGCTAGATGCTCGCGATTGTAGCGGTCGATTAGCGCGCTCAGGTATTTCGGGAACTACTCATTTTGGCTAGGTAGAACTATTTGGTGTTCGCATTGCGGCTGTAGTGTGTTCCCCGCCGGCGGAAGTTTCCCCGACCTGACGGAACCGGATTTCGGTCGTAACCAGGGAGAAGGTCCACACGAGAACGTGTGGACCTTCCGGACGTCGACAGTATGCGAACATGAGCCACGAGATCCGCACTCCGCTCAACGGGATCATCGGTATGCTCGACATGCTCGGAGCAGCGCTGCTCACCGACGACCAGCGCTCGCATGTGGAGATCGCCGCGCGCTCGGGGCACGGGCTATTCACGCTGCTAAGCGATATCCCTGAGTTCTCCCGCATAGAGGCGGAAAGCTCGTCGTCACGGTGAGAACAGCGGTCGAGGCGCTGCCCGAGCCGCGACAGTCACATCGAACCCCGACAGCCGGCCGCTGTGATGGAGTCGCAGGGCGAGCTTCCACGTCGCGTGATGGATGTGGGCGCGACGATGTGGCTGACCAAGCCGGTCGACCTTGCCGGGCTCGATCGGGCCCTCAGGACGGCCCACGGAATGCTGAAAGCAGCATCGTGAGAGGATTTCCCGCACGGCACGTTGTTACGGGCGAGTGGCTCAAAAGACATCGAGCAGCAGTTCGATAAACGCCTTCGCCCGCGTTACGAGCATTGCAACGCCCACGCCCGCAACCACGACACCAAGCGCCTCCGTCGCCCTACGCACAACGAGCATCACCACCGATCGAGGCATCTCGCCGCCGCGGAGCGACCGTCGCAACGCAAGGACACCCGGCAGGCCAAACACCACGCCGCCGATGCCCGCAAGGATGAGCAGCAGGAAGACCCCGGTGCGAAA
>CAYTGY010000049.1:0-15819 GCA_964437265.1 uncultured Spirochaetaceae bacterium
CCGGCGTCCTCGTGGCGCCAGAAATAGGCGTTCACCTTGTGACCTTTCCATGAGAACCCGGGGGGAAGGGCTTTTCCTTGCGGATAGGAGATGGCAAGATACTTTCGCATGTTCTCCACCACTTTCGCAAAGTAGACGTTGCTGCCGGGGAAGGTGATCTTGAGCGGCTGCTGGGGTGTGATGCTCCGCGTAGAGGTGATGCCAATCCGGTACTTCGGAAGATTGAACTCCACCCGCTTGCGGAAATCGAAGAGTTTGTTGAGAAACACAACCGAGGTCTCATGTTCCTCTTCGTTCCGGCTCCGGAATCGGATGATGGTTCCTCGAATGCACCGGTCCAGGGTCTTCTCCGACCAGAACAGCGAGGTTGGATCTCTGAGATTGTTCTCCACAGCGACGCGGCGCAACAGATTGAGCTCACGAAACCGAAACCCGGACTCCTTGCCCTTGACGTAAAACTGCAGCCAGGGGAATCCGAACCCGCCGTTCCGCTGGATGAAAAAGATGAGCCCGCCCAAGAGCAGCGCGACCACTATGAGAACAATCCACATGCCGATTGGCCCCCTGTACGCCTACCTCAGCCTATCTCAATTGTCGTACCGGACCAATACGTCCTTTAGCACTGGTCTTTCCTACAATACACAATATGCGTATACCTGACTACGTGAGAGATCTTATGGACGTCGCTATTCTCTTTGGGGTTATGTTTTTGCCGGGGATCATAGGCCAGGGACAGGTGACCGATCCGGCGGCCTTTGAGCGGATCATCTACCATGCGCAGATACTGGCGGTGGGATTGCCACAGATTGCCCTGGTACTGTATATCGCACGGCAGGTCGACCCCGAGCTCCCGAGCGCGATCGGTGCGCGTCGACCTACCGTCAGCGACCTCGCACTTGCCGCGGGCGCGGCGATAGGAATCATCGTGCTCTCCGCAGCGGTGGTCGGAGCCACGGCGAACGGCACCACGCAGGGAGTGACGTGGCGTTTCAACCGGCCCGAGCTTGCGCCGCTCGTCCTGATAAGCAGCCTGACGGTGGGCTACCGAGAGGAGATCTTCTTCCGCGCATACCTCCTCACCCGGCTACAGACACGGGGAGCCCCGACGGCGGCCGCGATTGCCGCCTCCGCCCTACTCTTCTCCGTGGGACACGTCTACCAGGGGATAGCCGCTGCAGTCTTCGCGGCGCTGATGGGTGCGCTGCTCGCGATTGTCTGGTTCCGCACCAGGTCGCTGCACGGCATCGCGATCGCTCACGGGCTCTACAACGCGGCGGTACTTCTCTTCGCCGCCGGAACCGGATAACCCTTGCATCCCGGAGGTGAGCGCGATATCTTAATCAACAAATCTCTATATAGAGTAGGCGTTATGCAAAGACTACGAGTTCATAGACTTCTCAGCCTGATGCTCCTTGGCATGGCACTCATCGGTTGTGCCGACGACGGCCCCGCGCCCGCGGGCGATGCAACCGACCAACCCGGCGGACAGACAGGCGTGGCGGAGCCGGGTGCGGAGGATGCTCACGTGGCGCAGGCGCAATCCGCGCCAGAGACCTCCGGTCCCGGCAGAACCGTTGACGATGAAACGGCACAGGTACTCTTCTCCATGGGAATCATGCCGCTGAGAGAAGCGCATCCCAGCGAGGGGTTTCTCCTTGCCACCCTTGATGGTAGCCAAGGTCGGCTCGCGGACCATCTGGGCAAAATCGTCTTCCTCAACTTCTGGGCAACGTGGTGCCCGCCGTGCAGAGAGGAGATGCCGTCCATGCAGACGCTCTACGACGAACTGCGTTCAGACGGCTTGGAGATTGTGGCCGTGAATGTGATGGAGCCACGTGAGACGGTAGCACCGTTCATTGAGGAGTTCGGCTATACGTATCCGGTCCTGCTGGACATCGAGGGTCGCGTCATGTCACGGTACGCCGTTCGCGCATACCCAACGACGTACGTCATAGATCGCGACGGATACGTCATCGGAGCCCGCCCCGGCGGTCACGATTGGGCGCAACCGGCCGTCATTGAAGGGTTTCGGACGCTGCTCGAGATGTAGCGCAGACAAAACCGGAAGGAGCTGGAGTTGACGACGCCCACGCTTGCTCTCTCGTTCGCAGCAGGTATTCTTTCGTTTCTCTCGCCGTGCGTCGTCCCGCTGATTCCGAGCTATCTCTCATATATTGGCGGTGTAGCGGTCACCGAGTTGCGCGAGGGCGAGGTCCGGCGCCTGTCGGTGGTGATCCGCACGCTCTTCTTCGTGCTGGGGTTCACCGTGGTATTCGTCGCGCTCGGGGTGCTGTTCAGTGGCTCCGGGATGCTCTTTGGTGCCGGCGGCCGTGTCATCAACATCATCGCCGGGATCATCGTCGTGGTCCTGGGACTGAACATCATCTTTGACTTCTGGAAGTTCCTCAATGTTGAGCGGAAGATGCAATTCGCCGAACGTCCGGCGGGCCATGTGGGTGCCGCGCTCATCGGGATGGCGTTTGGCGCAGTGTGGACCCCGTGTATTGGCCCAATCCTGGCGAGCATTCTGCTGCTGGCCGGGACCAGCGGCAACGTGGGCACCGGAGTTGCGCTCCTGGTGGCGTTCTCGTTGGGGCTCGGACTGCCGTTCATCATCGCAAGCGTTTTCTTCACTCGCGTGGTAGAGAGCCTCAAGAAGATCAAGCGTCACCTGGGGACCATCAAGATTGCCGGCGGGATTCTTCTGATCGGAATCGGGGTGCTTATCGCCCTGGGCCGGTTCAGTCAGCTTGCGCAGTGGTTCATCACCACCGGCGCACGGCTCAGGGCGTTCGACGCGGCGAACCCGCACCTCAGCCGCCGGCTGGTTGCAGGTGTTGTTCTGCTTCTGGGTCTGCTTCCGATTGCCGTTGCCGGGATACGGCGGCTTGCCGGCAGTCAGACGGCGCGCCCAATGACACCGGCCAAAGCCATATGGCTGGCGCTCACCGGTATCCCGGCCCTGCTATCGCTCCTGGGCGTCATCAATCTGGCACACGTCTTCGCCGGGTGGTTTCAGTACACCGGGCTCTAGGAGAGCCGCTCCAGCTCTGCGACCAGTCGTGCTCTGAGCGTCCTCACGGAGACGATCTCATCGATTGATCCCACCTCAAGCGCTCGTTCAATGTCGTGAATTCGATCAAACTCGGCGGCCAGCTGGTTCTGCTTCTGCGCATAGACGGTCCGATGCAGGTCATCGTATTCGCGTTGGGTCAGACCGTTGGTAGAGAGCCGCTCACGCGCTTCGGCAACGCGTGGGTCGGCTTCGGTCCGCTGCTTCACCACGCGCGGGAACACGACGGCCGCCGCCGGAGCACCGCCAAGCACCGAGGCGAAGGACCCCTCCAGGGCAAAAACGCGGAGCGACTCGTTCAACGTCTTGGAGAACACGACATAGGCTCCCCCGTGGTAGCGCGCCATGACAACAAAGAGCAGCGGTCCATTGAAGTTCACCACGGCCCGGCCGATCTCTGCGCCGTACTCCAGTTGCAGCCTGCGAAGGCTCTCCGGCGAGCCGTCAAAACCGCTGAGATTCGCCAGGACAACCACGGGAACACGGCTACTCCACGAGTTGATCGCCCGCGCGACCTTCTTTGAGCTCTGCGGGAACAGCGTGCCGCCGCTGTAGACTTCCGGCCCATCCGGCGGTATGTCGCCCACACGTGCGAGGTTTCTGCTCTCAATGCCAACCAGGCCAACTCCAAATCCGCCCAACCGGGTCTCATACGTGATGGCGGTCTCCGCATCCTTCATGCCGGCCCATCGCTCAATGAACCCGGCGTCGGTGTCTATCAGCGCCTCCATGACCTGGCGCATGTCGAACGGCTTCTTGCGCTCCCCGTTGTGCGTGGAGCTGAAGATATCCGCAATGGTGCCGAATCCCTGTCCCAGCCGGTCCTCGTAGACGACCGTCCCCACATCGCGATCCGCCGGATCCGCGGTGACAATACGACGCACGCCGGCTTCATCCGGCTGCCGGTACGTGTACCCGTAGTGGCGCAGGAGAATCCGGTAGGCTTCCGCGATGCTTTCCACGCGGAACTGTGACTCTCCGTTGGGCCCCATGATCCGTTCCACACCGCCGATGCCTACATTAGAGTCCGCGGAGACGCTCCCTGAGAAGTCCAACGCGCGCTTGCCGGTGAGTAGCATACTCGACTCGTCGGTCATGATGAGCAGTCCCCGAGTGTGCATGAGCATGGTCGCCTCAGCATTCCAGTAACTCTGCGCGCCCACGTTCACTCCCGTAACGACAATGTTGATCTCCCCGCCCGCCTGCGTGAACTCGATGATCCGCCGCAGCGCCGCAGCGGTCCAGTCCAGGTTTTCGGTTCCACTCTCCATGTCGATCCGCGCCCCGGAGGAGATGGGAATCCATTCCACCGGCAGCGAGAGCTGGGCGGCCAGATCAAGCGCCGCGATCACTCGCCGGCACTCCGGCTCCGCAAGCGAACCCAGGTCTCGCGTGGAATCAGAGAGGATCAACACGCGCTGGAATGAGCCACCGGTAATGGGATCATGATTCCGGATTAGCCCAAAGACGATGTTGGAGACGTTCCGTCCGTACGGACGGCCGCGGACCGAGACGGCCCGGGAAGAGTCTGCCGCATCGGCTAGATCGAACTCCTCAAACTCCCCGCGAGGCACCTCCAGCGTCACCGGGTAACCGGTGTAGGTCACCATGCGAATAAGCTCGTAGGGGTAGATATTGTTCCGCTGTCTGCTCCGCACTACGTTTGAGACGTACGCGTCCATGGGCTTTAGCGGCTCGCAAGACGGTTTGCGGCTGCGCAAGGTGAACTGATCCTCAGAGACGTTGAGGAAGAGCAACTCGAGCTCCCGAACCACGTCCTCACTCCAGCGTTTGCGCCGCGTGTAGACAACCGCTTTCTCAATACCAAGATCCTTCGTCAACGGAATCAGCCGTTGCCCGTAGCCCTTGATCTGTTCCGCGGTGGTGCCCATCAATGCTCGTACGTGGACGATCATGCGGTTCCAGAGCAGACGACGCGCTCGCCGAGCCTGCTCGTTTCGCATCTTGAAGACCGACTCCATGAAGACTTCATCGAACTCGCTGACCCGAGATATCGTGTTCTCCTCATCGATCTGCGCTGCCGCCTCGCCTGCGGCCGCCAGCGTGAAGAGTCGTTCATCCTTGGGGTTGGACCGCGCAACAGCATGAACAAGATGCACGTTGTCCGAGTGATAGAGCACGCGCGTAGTGAAGTTGGACAGCCGCGCAATCCGCAACTCGCGATAGAAGATAGGACTGAACTCGTGGTATCCCGCAAGCTCTCCCCACGCTCCGTGGACATGCCCGAAGGTGCGGTACCGGTATCCAACCTCCGGTTCGTACACCCCAACGGCGAGCCACGAGACCGGAAGCGCGGTCTCCTGAGCAGTGCTGAAGAGCGTCTCCGCCTCCGCGCCCACGCAACCTGCGGCGAGAAGAAGGATCTCCGGCGCCGTTACGCCTGATTGGAGCGATGCGACGCTCTTCATGAACTCGCCGGTGGCGCGGGAGGGCTCAACAATCGCGGCAATCGTTGTGATGCCGTCCGCGGTCACAACGGCAATGGGGTCACCGGATTCGGTCCGGCGGAGCGCAAACGCGGTAAGCGTCCGGTCACGGACACTGCGGCGCGCAAGCAACTCGAGCGCCAGGTTCCGATCGTGCTCCTCGCCGGTGCGGTACTGGTTGATCAGCTCATAGACGATCTGCGGCCCTGCATCCACGAGCGCCTGCTCCTGCTCCGCAACCGCCGGAGCGCTCCGGTCTTCGTCGCGCACGGCCCGGAATCGCTCAACCGCGCGTCTTCGGCGTCGCCGGCGCACGGTAATCAGCAAGTACCGGTCGTGGAGTTGATACCGTGCGTGCTGCGCGGCGTCCGCCAGGCTGTGGTTCCGCGTGTGGTTGAGTTGCGCCACCTCATCGAGCAACCGCACCATGGGTTCGCCGGCCTCCTGCGGGAGATGCATGTTCTCCATGGCAACCAGCAGCGACCGCAGTACCTCATCCTTTTCACTGCGGTTGCGCTGCGCCCGGTACATGTGATACAGGGCTCCCCACGGCTCAACCGGCTCGGCGTCAGGGTAGTAGCGGCGGGCCCGTTCAAACGCCTCAGAGAACTGCTGGGGCAACGCATCTGAGCCGAACATCCGGTACCGAAACGCCACGAAGATGAGCTCCTCCCACGTAACGGTACGCGCGAACTGTTCAGCCGAGATCCGCTGATCGCAAAAGAGCGTGTCCACCGCGACGTACGCGGTGAGCACATCAACCAGCAGCGAGGCCGGCGCGGAGCGGTCGGCGTCACTGCCGTGTGCAAGCTCCACCACCATGTCCACCAGGGTCCGCGGATTGTACGGAACGTCGTACCCGAGTACCAGACCCATCAGCGCGGTTGCGAGCGACTCCTCCTGATCCGGGCGCGCACCATCCAGGGCAAAGGAGAGGCTCTCGCCGCGGCTTGTCGTCTCCGTCTCCTCCCCCGCACGTTCGATGGTCACGAGCGCCTCTCCAGATGCAACCTGTTGGCCGAGGACCACCTCTACCGACCGCACAACGCCGGCGGCCGGCGCCTCCACGATCATCTCCATCTTCATCGCCTCAAGGGTCACAAGGCGTTGTCCCTTGACGACCGGTTGCCCGGGTTCAACCAGGCAACTCAGCACAACCGCCGGAGACGGAGCGCTCACGGCGCCGCCGGAGTTGACCCCCAACAGGTGGGGAACACCGTCCACCTCACACTGGAGGAGGTCTCCTCGCGGGATCATCTGCACCGAATACCGGCGCGATCCCAGGACCAGCTGCGACTCGCCGTCGCGCTCGCGGTAGCTCAGCACGATTGGGCCGCGCGCGTCCTCGTCGTCGACAAGCGGCTGAAGACGGTAGGTCACCGGTCCAAGGCGCTGCACCTCAAACTGATAGCTGTTCCCCAGATACGAGAACGCGGCGGTGACCGGACCGCCGACACCCACGGCACGCGGGAAGCCAAGGCTCTCCACCTGGCGCCGGAAGAGCAGCTGATCTCCCGCCTCGCGTTGCAGATAGGCGCCGATGGAAGCGGCCAGAAGCGCGACGGTGGCAAGGCGTCGCTCGCCATGCGTATCGCGCTCGCCCAAGTAGGCCTCAACCCACTGTGTATGGACTCCGCCGGCTCGGAGCGCCGGTGTGCGCAACAGCTCAATCAAGAACGCCTTGTTGGTCGTCCCACCGTCAATCGCAATCCGGGTCTCGCCCAACGCGCGTCGCAGCCGCGCCAGCGCGGCCGGCCGATCTGCACCCGAAGCAATGATCTTTGCGACCATGGAGTCAAAGAGGCTGGGTATGGACGTGTTCTGCTCAATCCCTGAGTCCACCCGCACCCCCGGCCCGCTGGGCATCCGGACAAAACGCACCGGACCGGGAGCCGGAGCAAAGTCCCGCTCGGCGTCCTCCGCGTTGAGTCGCGCTTCCACAACCACGCCGCGCGGCTCCTGACGCTCGGGCAGCGGGCGCCCAAATCCTACATCGATCTGCGCCTGGACAAGGTCAACGCCGTAGCGCTGCTCAGTAATGGGATGCTCAACCTGAAGGCGCGTGTTCACCTCCATGAAGTAGAACTCCCCGCGCTCTACATCATAGAGAAACTCAACCGTGCCGGCGCTTCGATACCCGACGGCGGCGAGCAACCGCGAGGCGGCCTCCTCCGCCTCCCGCGGAATTGCCGGATCCAGATTTGGTGGCGGCGTCTCTTCAATGATCTTCTGATTCCGACGCTGGACCGAGCAATCGCGCACACCGAACGTCACCACCTCTCCCGCCCCGTCGGCGACGCACTGGACCTCCAGATGCCGTCCGGTTACCACCAGACGCTCGATGAACACCACGGTGTCGCCGGTGATCCGCTTGGTCTCATCCACCGCCGACTGATACTGAGAGGCCAGCTCATCCGGGGTGGGCACGAACCGAATCCCGCGCCCACCGCCGGCGTGGGCAGCCTTCACAATGACCGGATACCCGATCTCCTGACTGATCTCACGAGCGTCGTCAAGATCCCGGATTGCCCGCTTGCTCCAGGGCAAAATGGGCACCTGCGAGCGCTCAGCGAGCTCCTTGGCCGCGATCTTGTCACCCAAGAGCGCCATGGAGCGTGCATCCGGCCCCAGAAACACCATGCCGTTTCGCTCCACCTTCTCAACAAAGCCGGCATCCTCAGAGACGAACCCCCATCCGGGCCATACGGCGTCGCACCCGGCGGCAGACAGCGCGGAGAGCAACACGTCGTGATCAAGGTAGACGCTTCCGGCCTGGGTGGCGCCTGAGACGGTCCGGAACGGGAGGGCAATATCCGCCTCGCGTACAAAGACCGCGTCCGCCTCTTCGTCCAGAAAGAAAGCAACGGCTTGCAGCCGCGTGCCGTGAGCCTCGTTATAATCGCGCACCGCGCGTATGAATCGAACCGCCGGCTCGCCTCTGTTGACGATCCCGATTCGGCTCTCATTGGTCAGTGTTGCCTGTCTATCTGCCATAGCTACCTCAGAGTAGGCCGAGTATAGTACATCGTTTTGCGCAACGTCGACCGGTCACCGACCGCCGGGATCAGCAGCGGGGGTTGGCGCGCGGTGCGGTTGCACAGACCGGAGCACCCGCGTATCATTCCCCGAGATCGAAACCGGGAGGCCGTATGGCATCGATGCAACCGATTACCGACCTTCTACCGCACCGCCCACCGTTCTTGCACGTCGACTACCTGGAAACCGCAGACTCAGACCACACCGTGGGGTACCGCACGTTTGGTGCGGACGAGGCGTTCTTTGCAGGACACTTCCCGGACTATCCGGTGGTGCCCGGCGTGCTGCTCGTGGAGGCCATGGCGCAATGCGGGGGAGCCGGAGTCAACCAGACCGGCGTGCTCGGCAATGCGCTGTTCTTCCTGGCAACGGTGGAGAAGGCGAAATTCCGCCGGCAGGTACGTCCGGATGATCAGGTGCGCATGGAGATTCAGAATGTCCGCGTTTCATCGCGCATGCTGCGCCAGAGTGGGAAGGCGTTTGTAGGCGATGAGCTCGCCGCAGAGGCGGAGTGGATGTGCCTTGTAGACACACGATCCTGAGGAGGGAGAGGGATGAAGCTACCAGAACCAACAGACACGGTTGTCAAGCGCATCCGCATGGTCGCACAGAGCAAGGCCAATCACGCCGCGCTCTACGAGAAGGACGGCGAGGGAACGTTTCAGAAATGGACCTATGCGGACCTCTGGCGACGCGTGACCGAGCTTGGCCTATCCTTGATGGAGTTTGGGGTCACGCGCGGCGATCATGTGGGACTGATGAGCGACAACTGCTCTTCGTGGATTGTCACGGATCTGGCGCTTCTGGCGATCGGCGCAGTGGACGTTCCGCGCGGGTCCGACTCAACGCCGGAGGAGATCTCCTACATCCTGGGACATGCGGATTGTGCCGTTGCCTTTGCGGAAGACAACGCTCAGCTGGAGAAGATTCTCAGCCAACGCGAGAAGACGCCACTGCTGAAGCGAATCGTTGTCTTCAAGCAGAAGGATGTGTCTGAAGACTCACGCGACGGGATAGAAGTGGTGCACTTCTCCACGCTCGCGGCGCGCGGGGCCGAACTCGCCGCGGCAGGGACTGAGGCATTTGATGCGGAGGTGGAGAAAGGAGCCGCCGATGACCTGGTGACGCTCCTCTATACCTCCGGCACCACGGGAGAGCCGAAGGGCGTGATGCTGACACACCGGAGCATCCTCTTCCAGATTGATCGAGTCCGGGACATTCTGTTGCTCAACGACCGGGATATCTTCATCAGCGTGCTTCCCATCTGGCACAGTTTTGAGCGGGCGGTGGAGTACATCGTCCTTGAGCGCGGCGCCGCCATTGCCTATTCCAAACCGATTGGCAAGATCATGCTGGACGACATGGCACAGATTCGCCCCACCTGGATGACCAGTGTTCCGCGAATATGGGAGGGTGTACGCGCAGCGGTCTACCGCAACGTGGGCAAGAGCAGCCCGGTGAAGCGGGTGCTCTTCCACTTCTTCGTCCGCGTGGGCGAAGCGTCTGCCGGTTTGAAAAACATGCTCCTGGGCCTCAAGCCGGAGTTCTCACCGCGGTCACGCGTACTGGACGTTGCACTAAGCGTGATTCCGCTCATGCTCCTCGCTCCGTTCAAGGCGCTCGGAGACGCCCTGGTGTTCAACTCGCTCAAGGCGAAGTTGGGCGGGCGCTTCGTAGCCGGCGTCTCCGGCGGCGGGGCGCTACCTCCCTATGTGGACCGGTTCTTCCAGGCGGCAGGGATCAAACTGCTCGAGGGATACGGCCTGACGGAGACCGGCCCCATCTTGGCTGTCCGGCATCAGTACCACCCGGTAGTCGGCACGGTCGGTCCTCTCCTGCCGGACATTCAGCACCGCGTCTTGGGTGAGGATATGCAGGTGCTGCCGCCCGGCAAAAAGGGTGTGCTGTACGTGAAGAGCCCACAGGTGATGGAGGGCTATTACAAGAGACCAGACCAGACTGAAGCGGTCCTCCAGGACGGGTGGCTCAACACCGGTGATCTGGTTGTCTTCACGCATAAGGGCGAGTTCACCATTCTTGGGCGCACCAAGGAGACGATTGTCCTGATGGGCGGAGAGAACGTGGAGCCCACGCCCATAGAGGAGACGCTGGTGCGCAGCGAGTTGATAGACCAAACGATGGTGGTTGGCCAAGACCAACGGTTTCTTGGCGCGCTGATTGTCCCGAACGACGAGAAGCTCGACGAGCTCGCAAAGGAGCTGAGCGTTCAATACGTGGACCGGGAAGAGCTCCTGGAGACGCCAATGATCCAACAGAGGTTTTCTGAGGAGATCAACCGCCTGGTCAACGCAAAAACAGGGTTCAAGCCGTTTGAGCGCGTGTTCCGCTTTGCGCTGTTGCCGCGACACTTTGAGGTGGGACGGGAGCTCACGCACACGCTCAAGCTGCGACGCGCGGTGGTGACGGATTTCTACCAGGAGAAGATCAACGGCATCTTCCAGAAGCGGTGACCCGCGGGATCGATGATACGAAGAGCGGAGCTACAGACAAAACTCCTGGAACTGATTGCAGGCCTTCCGGAGGTTCAGGTCCAGAATCGAATGATGGCAACGTCCGACCGGGCCGTCGCGCTCTGTCTGTTTGGGATGACTACCGAAGAGGTTGACCGGGCACTCGCACCGGTGGGCATTCGGAAGGAGTCCCGGATCCGCGACGAGCTCGCGCTCGTGCGGACCCGCAGGGTGGACGAGCGCCACTACGAACGGGCGCTCACCGACATGATCACATCGCTCTGCGGCGGCCACGTCGCATCAAGCGGCCGCCGTAGCTACCTTCGGCCGCGAGACCGCTCCCGATAGCCGGTGCGGCCCTGCGACCGATGCGCACCTACAGTTCGTTCCCGCGCCGTACAAAGCTGTCCCGGTACCCCTTTGCTCGGAGCCAGTACAGCGTGGTGCCGGTCTCGTCTTCCGCGAGCGGGCCAACCAACACCCGGTAGGCAGCGCGTCCCATCTCCGTGGAGCTTACCACCGCGAGCGGATATGTAGAGCTCAGCGCAGCAACAGCGTCACGCGCCGCCTCCGCCGTATTGTACGCACCGATCTGCAGATAGAACGAGTCGTTCGCCAGATCTGGAACGATAGGCAGCCCCGCAGGAGTGGTGGGCGTCACAGGCGCTTCGGTGGCCGCGATCTCAGCAGGCTCCGTCACCGCTTCGCGCTCAGGCTCCACCTCAGCCGGCTCGGCGACGGAGTGCGCCACCAGCGGCTCTTCCCGGACATCCGGTTCGCGGCGTGGAGTAGCCGACGCCTCAGGGCCGGCAGGCGCTTCGGGCTCGGTGGCGGCTGTCCGCACCGGTTCCTCACCCGGCGCCTCCGCGCGCTCGAGCGCCACCGCATCCGGCGGTTCCTCTTCCGGCGGACGGAAGTCCGCAGGCTCCAGCGTCAGCAGCAGGTCCGGTTCCTCCGCCTCCGGCGCGGCAAGGTCGGCTTCCGGGCGCTCAGGCGATACCGGTTGGGCATCCACCAGGTCGTACTTCGACTCGAGCTCCGGCGCTGCGGTCCGGTCAAGCGAATCACGCGGCCCGGTTGGGGCTCCGGGGATTCCCCCGGTCAACTCGACCGGGTCCTCAGCCGGGGGGGATGCGCGCGGCACATCGGCAAGCTCAGGACGCGACTCAGGTTCGAGCTGCGCGGTTGGCAGCCGTCCCGGCCGGACCCGCACCACCGGCACAACCGGCGGCTCTACTGCTTCATCCGGCCGCACGTCCTCATCTCGAGGGGCGGCTCCGGCAAGCGACGGCGCAAACGGCTCGGTTGCGGGTTCGGCTCGCTCGAGCCCGGGACCTTCCGGAAGATCGGCGGCAGGTGGCGCTGCCTGAGCGATCTCTGAACCATCGGGACGCTCTGCCGGCGGGCTCTGCCGCTCAACGACCTCAGGCGCATCAGGCGCGGGAGGAACCGCGTGCGCCAGATCAGGTGCCAATTCCGCGTCATGAGGACCCTGTCGCGACGGGATGTCACTCATCGCCGGCCGCGGTACCGCCGCCTCCGGAGGAGCAACCGCCTCCGCAATGGTCACGTCGTCGGGCTGATCGCCGCGGAGCATACCAATCCCGCCGAAGCTCGGGATCTCTACCGCAGGCGGCGTGACCTCCGCAATCCGGAGCTCACCGATACCGTCGCGGCCGGGGCGCTCCGGCGCATCAATGAATCCCATGCCTGCCCGCTCAATAGGCGGCGCAGAAAGCTCCTTCTGCGGCAGACGCGTCATCACACTCTCCAGCGCGCTCTGGATCTGACTAGGAGTACCAAATGAGGGTTGGACTCCAACCGCGGGAGCATCCGGCTCTGTGGCCACCGGTTCCTCTTCCTCCGGCGGCACGGGCAGAGTTGAAGCCGCAACGCGGGGCGCCCGCTCCTGCGGCGCCGCCGCGCGCTCCAGATCCGCAGTGGGCCCCGGAGCCGGCGCCGGCGGCACCGGCTCAGACGGTCGCGGTGCAACGGCGTGATCAGCGGTCCGCACGGGCGCCGGCATCGGTGCCTCCGGCCGCTCCACGTCCTCACGTGCTCGTCCAACCGCCGCACCGGACACACCGGCCACAACACCACGCCGCGGCTGATCCGGCGGCGCGGCCGGTGGCTGCTCCACCTCCGGCTCGGCCTCAGTCACCGCGGACGGCTCTGCAGCCGCAACCGGCTCTGCAGCCGCAACCGGCTCTGCAGCCGCGGGTTCCGCGGACGGCGCGAGCGGCGATGTGTCGGTTGGGACGGTGGGTTCCCGGGTAATGAGCGGTGTCTCAGGACGTTCGGGCTCAGGTTCCAGTTCGGGCTCCGGCTCGGGCTCTGTGGCGGCTTCCGGCTGCGCCTCAGGCCGCTCGGGCTCGGGCTCGGCCTCGGGTTCCGGCCCGACGTCAGGCTCCGGCTCTGCTTCCGGCCCAGGCTCAACCCCCGGCGGCACGTCAATTGTGGACTCGCCTGTGAACGCAAGCGGGTTGATGTCGGGATCTTGGTGGAGCGCCCGCTCATCCTCCGGTTCCACGTCGGGCCCCACCGACTGCGCTACCTGCCGCACACGGACAGTGGTGGATCCGGTCGCATCCATTCCAAGCCGCTGCGCGGCCTGGCTGGAAACGACGAGCAGGACACCCGGCTGCGAGGCTTCGGACGCGACTATCAGCCGCGCCGTATCGCCGGTCTCTAGGTTACGCACCTCAATCACCGAGTTGGGCTCGACAACGTTGGTGGCTGCATAGAGGCCGTCTGCGGGAAACGAACCAAAACGGGCGACAACCGCCAGACCGTCCCACGTCTGTTGCGCGCCGACAAACGCGGCGAGCAGCAGCAGTCCTATGATGATGAACCGACGCTTTACCATGCTACCTCCTCAGCCCCTGCGAGCGCCGCCCGGGCAATCCGTGCACCGAGCTCCTGGGAGAGATGAGTCGGCGTCATGTCGGAAAAGCCCGCGATCTCAGAGACCGCAACACGGGACATCGAAAGCTCGTCGGCTTGGGGAACCGTGACATAAGTCGCCCAGCCAGAACCCGGGGCTATGCCCTGCGTGGTCTCGCGGCCGAATGACACAACGATATGCAGCAACCGCCGCGCGCCGCCGGCGAGCGCATTGTCGGCGTCGACATAGAGCAGCCGGCCCGTCTGCCCCACCACGGCCGGTATGTCAAAGACAATGTGACCGGCGTCAAACAGCGCATCCATAACGCCTTCCTCAATGTCCTCAAGTAGTGGGGTTGTCCACTCGGTTGGGGCCTGTTCGGATCGTACACTGACCGCGATGGTCTCGCCGGCGGCCGATACGGCCAATACACACAACGCGAGCCCGCCGATCACTGCAGTCCGGAGCTTATTCATGTTCTTCTCCCACTATTCAACATACGTCAGGCTAGACCTCATTGCTATTCTCGGCAGATTCGAAGCTGGTGCATAAGGAGACAAATTCCGCCTCGCCAATGCAAGAATCGTACCTTGATCCGAACGTGCGCGCGTGATAGCTTCAGCTTTGGGACTTCAGGAATCTGATTGACCGAGGTACAAATCGTTGTCTGACTATCGCCCGGGAGATCGGGGCTCCAACGAATCGGGTTCACCACCGGATCGCTCTCAGCAGCCGGCCGAGCCACCTCAGAGCGCCCAGCGGGACCCTCGTGACCGAGAGTACCAGGAGGAGGACACGGTGTCGCTCCTGGATCTGATTGGCGTCATTGCTCGTCGCTGGAAACTGATCTTCTTCACCTCATTTTTTGCTGCTGTGGGAATTGTACTCCTCTCACTCTACACCCTCAGGCTACCGCCGGACTCGCCGTACAATCCTTTGCCCAACGTCTACAAGCCGCAGGCGCTCATCTTGCTGCAGGATGCACCAAGCGGTGGGCTGAGCAGCACTCTGGCCGGCACGGATTTGGGAGCTCTTGCGGGCCTGGTAGGCATCAGCGGTGGAGGCGGTGGCGGACAGGCAAGCGCGGCGCTTGCTCAGGAGCTCCTTCGGCAGAAAGAGATTCTGGACTCCGTAGTGGATGAGTTCGAGGTCCTGAAGCGGTTTGCCGGCTCAGATCACCCCTCCACCGCCGCACGCAACGCGCTGCGACAGGCGCTTGAGACCGAGTTCGACTCCGCAAGCGGCATCATGACCGTCAGTTTCAGCCACATTGATCCGGTTTTCGCGACCGAGGTGCTGCAACGAATGCTGGAACTTCTGGAGATCCGGTTCAAAGCACTCACACGCAATGAGGCCCAAGCCAAAGCAGAAGCATACCGACGCCAGATCGCGACGCTGGAGGACGACCTTCAGCAGGCGCGGCGCAACTTGATTGCGTTCCAGCAGCGCTACGGTATCATTGATCCGGAGGTTCAGGCAACGGAGGCGGTCCAGACCCTGGCGGGGCTCAAGTCGCAGCTCCACATGCTTGAGTTGGAACGAGAGGCGCTGCTGGACTACCAAGACCGGGACTCCCCGCAGGTGACCAGAAAACAGCTTGAGATAGACCGACTCAAAGAGCTCATCAACGAGCTCGAGTCCGGCTTCTCAACCTTCTCCGGTGAGACGATCCCGCTCAATCAATTCGGGGCCATTCAGGTGCAGTATCTGGATCTGCGGCGCGAGCTGACGCTCAAGGAAGGCCTGTTCACGAGTTTCCAGACGGAGTTGGTGGCTGCTGAGGTGGAGGCCCAGGATACGTCGCGGGTATTCCAGATCATCGAGCCGCCGGAAGTACGGGAAGTCAAGGACTCGCCCAGCCGTGGCATGATCAGCATCATTGTAACCATCACCGCCTTCTTCCTCGCG
>CAYTGY010000050.1:0-15669 GCA_964437265.1 uncultured Spirochaetaceae bacterium
ACGACGCACACCGGGCTGGTCTGGCGGTGCTCGGTGGGCCGTGGTGCTCGGTTTCCACGGTCCTGATGGGTCTCTTTGGAACCGAGGAGCTCCTGGTGAAGATGCACACCCACCCGAAGGTGGTTGAGGCGGCGATCGAACACGTGACTGAATTCTACGTGGCCGCGGTGCGAAGGTTCTTCACGGAGGTTGAGGAATACCCGGAGGTGTTCTTCTTCGCAAGCGACCTTGGCACTCAGCAGGATCTCCTGATGAGCCCGGAGATGTTCCGCCGGTTCATACAGCCGGCGCTCGCGGCGATCGCGAAGAGCGCTTCGGCTTTCGGTCTGCCGATCATGCTGCACTCCTGCGGCGCGGTCTCAAAGCTCATCCCCGACTTCCTGGAGATGGGCGTGCGGGGATTGCACCCGCTTCAGGCGCGAGCCCGCGGAATGTCCGCGGACGAGCTTGCGGAGTACAGGGACGATCTGGTGTTTGTGGGCGGCGTAGACACGCAGGACCTCCTGCCCCATGCCACGCCTGAAGACGTGTGCGCAGCCGTATCGCAGCTCAAGGACGCGTTCGGCGAACGGTACGTCGTCTCGCCGAGTCACGAGGCGTTGCTGCCCAACGTCCCGCTGGACAATGTGCTTGCCATGCGCGAGGCGGCTGTGGCGAATCCGCACTGGCGGCTTGCGGCGGTCCGGTAGCAGGAGCACGAAGGAGCGGACAGCGAATGGTGCATGGACGCACCCGAGAGTATCTCCGCGATCTTGCCAAGCGTTACGTTGAGCTCTGCGCGTCGGAGCGCAACCAACGCCTCATCCCCGAGTGGCGCCGGCACAACAGCCTGAAGCCCGGCCGGCCCATGGTGATCTGCGGCGTCTTCATTGCGAGTCAGATTGAAGACGAGATTGTGCAGTGTCTGCCGCCGCCTCGCGCGCCGCGGGAGTACCGCCATCTGGAGCATTGGCTGCAGACCCGGCTGTGGCGATCGACAATCCCGGACGACATGGTCTACGAGCCGTGGTGCTGGATGCACGCGGATCTGGAACCCGCACCGCCGGGCTACTGGGGGATTCCGCTTCGCGAGGTGCACGACCAGGTGAGCGGAGGAAGCCGCTACCTACCGGTGGTCACCAAACTGGAGGACTTGGCCGGGCTTCGCGCCACACAGCACCGCGTGATCAACGACAACACTGAGGCGATCCGCCGGACGCGAGACCTGATTGGTGACATCATGCCCCTTCACATCTACCGCGCCACCGAGTACATGATGTGGCTGGGAACGGATCTGGCGATGGCCCTCGGCGCAATGGTCGGTATGGAGGAGCTGATGTTCCTGCTCTACGACCAGCCTGAGCTGATCCACCGGATGATGGCGTTCATGCGTGATGCGGTCATGGCCAATCTGGGAGCCGGAGAGGCCGCGGGCGACTGGAGCACCGCCGACGGCAACAACTACTGGGTCCCTCGATACGTAGAGGACCTTCCAGACCCGCAGCCGGCCGCTTATGAGGCGCCGCTTTCGGACCTGTGGTTCTTCTCCCATGCCCAGGAGTTCGAGGGCGTGAGCCCGGCGCAGTTCGAGGAGTTCCTGCTCGCCTACCAGTTGCCGATCATGGAGCGGTTTGGGCTGGTGAACTACGGCTGCTGCGAGACGCTCAACGACAAGATCGATTCGCTCCGGAAGATTCCCAACCTGCGCCGCATCCTGATGGGCCCACTTGCGGACCTGCAAGACGGCTGCCGGCAGATCGGAGGCGACTACGTGGTCTCCTGGCGACCGAGCCCGGCGATGGTCTCGGTCGGGTTCGACCCGGAACACGTACGCGGCATTATCCGTAGCGGATTCGAGCAGTCCCGCGGCACCAACGTTGAGGTGATGCTCAAGGAGATGCTCACCATTGAGAATGATCCCGGCCGGCTCTTTCAATGGGCGCGGATTGCGAAGGAAGAAGCTGAGCGAGCAATGGAGAGGACCGCATGAGAACGGAGATGAGGTGAGACGATGGCGCAGAGCATGACCTCAGTTGAGCGGTGTCTCGCGGCGATAGAGCTGCGGGAGCCTGACCGCGTCCCGGTGGATTTGCACAACTTCCAGCTGGCCGCGTACGCCACCGGCATGGATATGGCGAAGGTGTTCCAGGACGGCGAACTGCTCGCACAGGCGATGCTCGAGGCGTGGCGCGCGTTTGGCCACGACATGATCCTGCTGGAGAACGGGACCGCCTGCAACGCGCAGGCGTGCGGGATGGAGGTCCGGTACCGCGAGGAGAGCGCTCCGGCGGTGCATGGTCGGCTGGTCACCGAGCTCGCCGACGTTGCGAATCTGGAGGTTCCCGATCCGGAGACGACCTTCCCGATGAACGAGATCATCAAAGCCACCCGGATTCTCAAGCGAGAGCTTGGTGACCGAGTGTGGATCTGCGGCCGGGCGGACCAGGGGCCAATGGACCTGGCCGCGCAGCTTCGCGGAATCTCGGATTTGCTGATGGATATTGCCGCCGGTGAGGAGGAGGAGCTGATCCATGCGCTCTTGGACTACGCGCGGCGCGTGGCTACCCGCTACGCGTACGCGCTGATGGACGCAGGCGCCCACTCTACCTCGATAGGCGAACCGGTGGGCGGACCCGACATGATTGCGCCGGAGTACTACCGCCGGTACGCTTTTCCGCATGAGAAGCGGATGGTAGACGAGTTGCGGGCGGACGGGATCATCCTGCACAACCACATCTGCGGCAACACCATCCCAATCATCGATGACTTCATCGCCACCGGCGCGCAGGTCCTCGAGATCGATCACAAGACGGACGCCGTCGAGGCCAAGCGCCACGGCCGCGGGAGGACCTGCTTCCTGGGCAACATTGATACCTCCCTCCTGGCCTCCGGGACCACGCAGGAGGTGGAAGTGGCGTGCAAGGCCGCAGTTGAGGCGTTCGCGCCGGGAAGCGGGTTCATCCTGGGCCCCGGCTGCGCCATGAGCGCTGAAACACCGGCGGAGAACATCCACGCGCTGGTGGAGAGCGCGAAGCGGTTCAATTCCTATCATGCCGAGGGGTGACATGAAATGCTGTCCGCTGCTGTTAGCCATGCTATCTCTGGATTCGGTCGGTCACGAGTATGGCAGAGTATAGCGCCACACTGAACGACGAGCTGATCGCGCTACCGGAGCACGGTTCGCGCCACGGGACCGATCCGCATCCCAACGAACGCAAGCTCAACGAACCTCGATCGCGTCGGGCGCACTCCAACACCGCGCTTCGCCATATGACGCGCTCGCACCTGATCGTTCTTATCGTGCCAATCGCCGTGCTAGCGATGGTACTCTGGTTCGCGCTGCGCACGGGCGACGAGGAAGCCATCCGGATGCACGAGCGCCAGGCGACGCATATCCAGCAGCTTGCGGATGCGTGGGTGGGTGAGGCGGAGTCCACCGCGGTGCGGCTCGCATTTGACCCGATGGTGCGCGCCGTCCTCAGCCGCGCCGAGCCGAACACGCCCGGCTACTTCAAGGTGTGGCAGCTCGCGTTCCGTATGCCGAGCTACGAGCTCCTGGACGACGTCGTTGTGGGGGCGTACGTCTTTCTCAGAGAGACCGACGTAGGGGTTACCAGCGGCTCAGCGTTCCAGGATGTCCCAGTATTTCTTCGCGAGGTGCTTCGCTACGACGGACCGCTTCCAGGACCGTGGGAGGATCTCCTGTGGCATCGATTCCACGCGGGGCGCGTTCTCCCGTCGGCGGAGGTGCGGATCGGCGGCCGGCGGCGTCGCGTCATTCCCTACCTGCAGTCGATCCCGATCGATCATCGTGACGAGCCCCGCGGGGTGGTGTTCATCCTCATTGATGAGCACCGCATGTTAGGAGTGCTGCAACAGGCGTCACTTCCGGAAAGCTCCGTCTTCGTGGTCAACCCCCACGGTGAGGTAATCACCTCACTGGTTCGTCCCGGCCTCTCTCGGATCCCACGGGTTGAGGAGCTCCGCAATCCGGAGCGACGACCGGCGGATCTCTTGGTGGCTCACGCACGGTCGGAAACCCTTCGCTGGGAGTTCTACTCGGTCACGCCCACAGGGCTCTTGCGAACGGCGGCGCACCGGCTCGGCGTTGTTGCCGGTGTAGCGTTCGCGGTCGCGGCGGCGATTGGCCTGGTGGCGGCGTATCTCGCATCAATGGTCGTGGCCCGTCCTATAGACGAGGCCCTGGACCGGCTGCGCGCTGAGATCGGCGGTTCCGGCGCCCCGGCCACACAAGGAGAGTTCGCGCTCGTCGCAGAGGGGCTGAACGCACTGCTGCGCAGCAACGCCGCGCTCAGGCGCGACGTCAATCGCCTCATTGTGCTGGCCCGGCACAGCTTCCTCTACCAGATGGCGCACGACGAATTGCGCGCGCGTGACGACGCGGCGCGAACGGCGCTGAGCTCGCAGCCGCTCTTTCCGTACCAACGCCACGTGGTATGTGTCTGTCGTTTTGAGCCGGGCGCAACCGGAGAGCGCGGAGGCCCGCGTGAGTTCCTCGCCGCCCAATTGCACCAACACCTCCCCGACGGAACTGAGACTTATGAGCTAAGCGGCTCGCGGCTTGCCTGCCTGACCAGCAGCTGTGCATCCACCGAGAGGGAGTGTGTCCGGGAGATCAGCGTCGCGTGTGAGCGCGCCGCGGCGGCGGTCGAGGCGGAGACCGGCATCCGGCTGCTCATCGCCTGCGGCCGCGTGTTTCGTGATCTGTCGGATGCCGGGCACTCGTTCGCGGATGCGATCCAGGTGATGATGCATGACCATCTCCTCTCGGATCGAACCGCCGTGCTCTGGGTGAGCTCGCTCCCACCGGCGGCGTCAAGTTACCATTACCCGATTGAGACCGAGCTCGCCCTTGTGAGTGCCGTGAAGAGCGCAGACAAGACCCAGGTCTGCTGGATTCTGAACGAGGTACGCCAAGAGAACCTCAGGCAACGGGTGCTGACACCTGCTTCGGTAAGCGATCTGTTGGCGGCACTCCGGACCTCGATTGCACGGTACATGACTCAGCTCGTAGAGTCGCGGAGGATCGACGATCGCGCCGCGTCCCTCCCTGCACTCGAGGCGATGCAGGAGGCGATGAAGGAGATGGCGCTGGAGGAAGCGTTCGATCACCTGGTGATCGGCTACGTGCAGGCATGCGAGATAGTCGAGCGGGCCGAGGAGGTTCAACGAAACGAGATGAGCCGGCGATTGGCTGAGTATCTGGAGGAGACCTACCACGAGGTGGATCTCAACCTTTACAAGGTCGCCAAACGGTTCGACATGTCGGAGCACGGACTCTATCGCTTCTTCCGTACTTCGATGGGCGAGAGCTTCGCAAGCTACCTGCAGAATCTGCGAATCACTAACGCTCGAGAGCTCCTGCATGATTCGGAGCTGTCGGTGAAGGCGATCGCGACGATGGTTGGCTACGCGAGCGATACCTCTTTTCGCCGATCGTTCAAGCGCGTCACCGGCCTCACCCCGGTGGAGTACCGTGAAGCGCTCAAGACACCGATCCACGCGACCTCGCCGTAGCGGCAGACAGCCGGCGCGGCAGCGCCCCAACTCACGATTGTTCGCTCCTGCACAGAATGGATGCGCGCAACAACGCCGAGTTGTGAGATCATCGAGCTCAGACATTTCATCCCGGCCATTTGCCGGCAACCATCAGGAGGTCGTATGAGCACGAAAGCAACGGATCCACGTCTGCAGTGGTTCCATGAAGCGCGGTTTGGTCTGTTTGTCCACTGGAGTCTTTTTTCGCTTCAGGGGCGAGGCACCTGGGTGATGCACCATGACCAGCTGTCCGTATCCCACATGGAGAAGGTCGCGGACCAGTTCAACCCAAAGACGTTCGATGCAGACAAGTGGGCACGGGTAGCGGTGGAGGCCGGTATGAAATACGCGGTGCTTACCACCCGCCACCACGACGGCTTCTGCCTCTTTGACAGCGCGGTTTCCGACTTCACCTCAGTCAAACGTGCCGCCAACCGCGACTTCGTAGCGGAGTTCGCAGACGCATGCCGGCGCCACGGTCTGAAAGTGGGGTTCTACTACTCGCTACTGGACTGGCGTTTCCCCGGATACCACGAGGCTGCGAAGTATCCTGAGAGCAAGGAGGCACTGGTTCATCAGGCGCATGAGCAGATACGAGAGCTCCTGACCAACTACGGCAAGGTGGACATCCTCTGGTTTGACGGCGGATGGCTCTCTGATATCTGGTGGAGCATCCGCGAGCACCCGGAGGAGATCCCCAAGTTCTGGCGCTCCGAAGAGATCCTCTCCATGGCGCACAAGCTGCAGCCGGGCATCATCATCAACAACCGGGCCGGCCTGGACGCGGACTATGACACCCCCGAACAGGCGATCACCGCCTCCGATCAGGACCGGGCGTGGGAGGTGTGCCAGACAATCGGCGACTTTGACCAGTCGTGGTCGTACCAGCGCTACACCCCGCGGCCCATCCGAAAGACCACCGGGCAACTGCTTGTTCAGCTGGTGACGATTGCGCGACAGGGCGGAAACTTCCTGCTCAATGTGGGTCCCTCGCCCGACGGCGAGATTCCGGAGGAGGATGTGCGTCGTCTCAAGGAGATGGGCGAGTGGATGAGGACCCACGGTGAGGCGATCTACAACTCAGAACGCACGCCGATCCGAGACACTTCGGTAGGCAAGTGGAGCTTCAAGGGCCGCACCGGCTACCTGCACCTCTTCTCCTGGGCAGGCGAAGAGCTGATCGTGGTTGAGGTAGACGGCGAGGTCGAGTCGGTGCAGCTGCTCACCAACGGGCAACCGCTGCACCACACCATGAACAAGGAGACCGGACGGCTGATCATCAGCGGGCTGCCGAAGGACCCCCCGCATCCCGACGTCAACGTGGTCAAGGTGGTGTTCAAGGAGCGGCCGAAGACCAGGAAGTTCGACGATCGCTCCTGGTGGGTCAACGCGGAGGAGGATCGTTGACACCCAGTGAAGCAGTTGTTGCTGCGCTGAGGGGAGACACGCCTGAGTATACGCCACTGGCGATCTACGACTGGTTCGTGTGCTCGGACCCGGATATCTGGAAGCCGCTCGTCAAGGAGGGGCTGGTTGTCATAGAGAATGTTCAGACGGTCCGCAGGATCGAGCACGACGTTGTACGGACGAGCAGCGAACGTCGGGACGAGGATCACGTCTGCCGGGTCGACCGAATCGAGACGCCGCACGGTGCGGTTGAGCAATTGGCTCGTGACGGCTGGACGGTCGAACACTGGGTGAAGACTCCTGATGACTACCGGGTCTTCCAATGGATCGCAGAGAATACTGAGCTCGAACCGTGTTATCGCCACCTGCATCTGACCGACGGGATAGCCTGGCTGGAGGTTCCGCAGGAGACTATGCGCGAGCGATTTGGCGACAACTACGTCACGGTGGCCATTGGCTCGCGCACTCCGGCAATGACCATCAACGTAGACTATGCCGGGCTGGAACGGTTCTGCATCGATCTGGCGGATGAGGTCACCGAGTTGTTCGACCTCTACGGCGCCCTCGAAGCGCTGTTTGTGGAAGAAGCCAAGCTTCTGGCTTCCGGTCCCGGGCGATTCGTGAAGTGGCTGGAGAACTTCACCGCGGAGGCGCTTGGCCCTACCCGCTACGAGCAGCTGTTGGTTCCCGTCTACGAGAAATGCGTGCCCATCCTCGAGGCGGAGGGGAAACGTGTCATGGTGCACTATGACGGTAAGCTGGCTGCGGTAGCGGATCAGGTAGCCGGAGCACCGGTCCACATCATCGAATCGCTCACCGAACCGCCCGAAGGAGACATGGACTACGCGCAGTGTCGGGCCGCGTGGCCGGAGAAGGCATTTTGGGCACACATCAACCTGCAAACCTACGCGCTCCCTGAGGAGGAGCTGCGGCAAGAGGTCATGGCGAAGCGAGAACGCGCGGGCAAGCGCGGGCTTGCGTTCGAGGTATCGGAAGACGTGCCTCCAAACTGGAAGGACGCGTTTCCAATTGTGATGCAGACACTGAGGGAGATGGCGTAGGCGCGGCGCCGGCAACCATCAGGAGGTCGTATGAGCACGAAAGCAACAGATCCGCGGCTGCAGTGGTTCCAGGAGGCACGATTCGGTCTCGTTATCCACTGGAGTCTCTTTTCGCTTCAGGGGCGAGGCACCTGGGTGATGCACCATGACCAGCTGTCCGTATCCCACATGGAGAAGGTCGCGGACCAGTTCAACCCAAAGACGTTCGATGCAGACAAGTGGGCACGGGTAGCGGTGGAGGCCGGTATGAAATACGCGGTGCTTACCACCCGCCACCACGACGGCTTCTGCCTCTTTGACAGCGCGGTTTCCGACTTCACCTCAGTCAAACGTGCCGCCAACCGCGACTTCGTAGCGGAGTTCGCAGACGCATGCCGGCGCCACGGTCTGAAAGTGGGGTTCTACTACTCGCTACTGGACTGGCGTTTCCCCGGATACCACGAGGCTGCGAAGTATCCTGAGAGCAAGGAGGCACTGGTTCATCAGGCGCATGAGCAGATACGAGAGCTCCTGACCAACTACGGCAAGGTGGACATCCTCTGGTTTGACGGCGGATGGCTCTCTGATATCTGGTGGAGCATCCGCGAGCACCCGGAGGAGATCCCCAAGTTCTGGCGCTCCGAAGAGATCCTCTCCATGGCGCACAAGCTGCAGCCGGGCATCATCATCAACAACCGGGCCGGCCTGGACGCGGACTATGACACCCCCGAACAGGCGATCACCGCCTCCGATCAGGACCGGGCGTGGGAGGTGTGCCAGACAATCGGCGACTTTGACCAGTCGTGGTCGTACCAGCGCTACACCCCGCGGCCCATCCGAAAGACCACCGGGCAACTGCTTGTTCAGCTGGTGACGATTGCGCGACAGGGCGGAAACTTCCTGCTCAATGTGGGTCCCTCGCCCGACGGCGAGATTCCGGAGGAGGATGTGCGTCGTCTCAAGGAGATGGGCGAGTGGATGAGGACCCACGGTGAGGCGATCTACAACTCAGAACGCACGCCGATCCGAGACACTTCGGTAGGCAAGTGGAGCTTCAAGGGCCGCACCGGCTACCTGCACCTCTTCTCCTGGGCAGGCGAAGAGCTGATCGTGGTTGAGGTAGACGGCGAGGTCGAGTCGGTGCAGCTGCTCACCAACGGGCAACCGCTGCACCACACCATGAACAAGGAGACCGGACGGCTGATCATCAGCGGGCTGCCGAAGGACCCCCCGCATCCCGACGTCAACGTGGTCAAGGTGGTGTTCAAGGAGCGGCCGAAGACCAGGAAGTTCGACGATCGCTCCTGGTGGGTCAACGCGGAGGCGTAGCACCATGCGATGTACAGGTTTCGTGGCGCCACGTACGGATTGTACGGGTGGTGTAGAACTGTTCGTATCGTGTACGTGAATGTGCGGCTACCATACTCACGGCGCTCACCTGACGTGGGCGTACGATGATCAAGGAGGGTTACGAAATGGCTAGATTGCAACACGTGTTGGCGATTGCGCCGGCACTCCTGGCGATCGGCGGTACGGTGTTCGGCGCCGGCCAGGCTGCCCAGGATGACGGTGCCCCGGCGGCCCAGCTGACTGAGGTTGGCACCACGCCGATTGTCACGGAGAAGATCACACTTGACTTCTTCGCTCCGCAAAATCCGTACATCACGGATATCGAGACCAACGACTTCACCGTCTATTTGGAGGACCTCACCAATATCCACATCAACTGGGACATGGTGGCCACCGACTCGCTTCAGGAGAAGCTCTCTCTGGAGCTGGCAGCAGGTCAGCTTCCCGACGTTTTCTTCGGAGTTAACGCCGACGGCGCTCTGGGCGTCCAGGGTGAGACCCGTTACGGAGTTCAAGAAGGCGTGTTTATGCCGCTCAACGATCTGATCGAAGAGCAGATGGTGAACTTTCCCGGCGTGCTCGACCGGTACCCGCAACTGGAGCCGATCATCACGGCGGTAGACGGCAACATCTATGGTCTCCCGAAGGTCGAGATCTGCGGCCACTGTGAGTATGCGCTCAAGATGTGGATCAACACGCATTGGCTGGACGTGCTGGGCCTGGAGATGCCGACGACCACGGAAGAGTTCTACGACGTACTCGTGGCGTTCAGAGATGGGGATCCGAACGGCAACGGCGAGGCGGACGAGATCCCGCTGACCGGAGCGACCGATGGATGGAACTCGCAGGTTCATCCCTTCCTCATCAATGCGTTCATCTACGACTCAACGCGTCCGGTCGGGCTCTACATTGAGAACGACACGACGGTGAGGACCAACGTCAACGATTCGCGCTACCGTGACGCACTTGCCTACATGAACCGGCTCTACGAGGAGGAACTGCTTCATGCGTCCGCCTTCACGCAGACGTCGGACCAGCTGTGGCCAATCGTAAACGGTGAAGTCGAGCGAGTAGGCGCCGTTCCCAACGGTGCGACCATCCTCTTTGTGGATCCGACCCATCCGGCGTACCGCAATCTGTTCGCGATGCCGCCACTCGAAGGACCCGAGGGGTTCCGGACAACCACGTACTGGCTGCTCGGCGGGACCATCATGCCGTTGCAGTTCGTCATGTCGGTTGATAACGCGTATCCGGAGGCTTCGATTCGCTGGGTCGACCTCTTCTATGACGTCTGGTTCCAGCTGAGAAAGGCAATTGGCGTGGAAGGCGAGGACTGGCGCCGAGCGGAACCCGGAGAGACCACGCTGGAGGGGGACCCGGCAGCGTTCAAGGCCATCAGACCGCCCGTCACGCAACCGCAGAACAAGACCTGGGTCGACATCGGCGTTGAGTACCTCCCGGTGTATGATCCAGACTATCCTCCGGTCGGTCCGGCCGGGGCGGCGCCGGAAGACATGTTTTCCAACGAGGGCGACGCGTACGGTCTGCTCCTGTATGAGGCAACAAAGGTCTATTGGCCATTCAAGTCGGAGACCTACAGCAACCCGCCGCAGCTCAAACTCATGCCGGATGAGGCGGATCAGCTCAAGACGATCACGGTGGAGCTGGAGACCTACATCCGCGAAAGCCGGGTACGGTTCATCACCGGTGACCTGGATCTGGAGAGCGACTGGGATCGATACGTCGAATCACTCGACGACATCGGTCTGCCGCGGTATTTGGAGATCATGCAGCGCTCATACACGCGTCAGACGCAGTAATCAATGCGCGCCGGGGCTTTGGCCCCGGCGGCTTCATCTGCGGGGAGACCATGGCCCAGACAACAATCCAGCAAGCCCGCGCCGGCATCTCAACGGATACAAAGCGACCCAACCGAACGTGGCGCGGGATCGTCCAGCACTGGCAGCTCTACGCGATCATCGCGCTGCCGATAGTGTACCTGATCATATTCCACTATATCCCGATGTACGGAGTCCAGATCGCCTTCAAGGACTACCGTATCAGAGAGGGCATCTTTGGGAGCGATTGGGTCGGTCTCAAGCACTTCCGCCAGTTCTTCGCCTCGCCTTCGGCGTGGCGAATCATCCGCAACACCCTTCGGCTTAGCTTTTACACCGTGATCGCCGGTTTTCCGTTCCCAATCCTGCTGGCCCTCTTCTTAAATGAGGTGCGCGTGCGCCCGTTCAAGAAGACGGTGCAGATGGTCACCTATGCCCCGTACTTCATCTCCACCGTGGTGATGGTGGGCATCATCGTGCAGTTTCTCTCGGCGAAGACCGGCATCGCCAATCAGATCATCAAGGCCGTCGGCGCCGAGCCGGTAGTCTTTCTGGCACAGGCGCGACTCTTTACGCACATCTACGTCTGGTCGGGAATCTGGCAGCACGCCGGCTGGGGGTCCATCATCTATCTCGCTGCCCTTTCAAGCATAGATCCGACCCTCTACGAGGCGGCCATCATCGACGGGGCGAATCGATTCCAGCGCATCCGGCACATCGACATACCCAGTATTGCGCCGACCATCGTCATACTCCTGATCCTGAACGTCGGACGCATTATGAACATCGGGTTCGAGAAGGTCTTCCTCATGCAGAATCCGTTGAATCTGGAGACCTCGGAGATCATCCAGACCTACGTGTACAAGATCGGCCTGGCGGCGGCGGTACCGCAGTACTCCTACGGCGCGGCCATCGGGCTTTTTAATGCGGTCATCAACTTCGTCTTGCTTCTAACGGTGAACCGTATCGCCAAGAAGCTCTCGCAAGCGAGTCTGTGGTAGGCAGGTATGAAGAAAACACCCACAGTCAGGCTATCCGGATCCGACAGGTTGTTCGCCCTTCTGAACTACGGCATACTCGGGGTCGCCTTTCTGCTGGTGAGCTATCCCCTGCTCTACATTCTGAGCGCCTCCTTCAGCTCGACCAGCGCGGTCATTGCCGGGGAGGTCTGGCTCTTTCCTGTCCGGCCCTCCCTCGCGGGCTATGAAGCGGTATTCGCAAACCGCTATATCGTCAGCGGCTACGGCAATACCATCTTCTATGCCGTAAGCGGCACGCTGGTGAATCTCATCGTGACCACCCTTGCGGCGTACCCTCTGTCCCGTAAGGACCTAAAGACCAGGAACTTCTTCATGCTCTTCTTTGCCGTGACCATGTTCTTTCACGGCGGGCTTATTCCGACCTACCTGCTGATCAACCGTCTCGGTCTTCTGAATACCCGGTGGGTCATGATTCTGCCGCCGGCCCTGAATGTGTGGAACATGATCATCATGCGGACCTTCTTCGAGCACACGATCTCGAAGGAGCTGTTGGATGCGGCCCAGATTGACGGGTGTTCCGACATCGGATTTCTCACCCGGGTGGTGCTACCGCTCTCCGGCGCGATCATCGCGGTCATGACGCTATTCTACGCCGTCTTCCATTGGAATGCCTTCTTCCACGCCTTCATCTACTTGAGCGACCGGAAGTACTACCCCCTCCAGCTCATCCTGCGGGAGATCCTGATCCTGAGTCAGATCGATGTGAGCCAGATGGCCTCCGCCTCGGTGGAAGAGCTCGAGAAGATGCAGGGTCTGAAGGACCTCTTGAAGTACTCCCTCATCGTGGTGGCCAGTGTGTCGGTCCTGATTATGTATCCCTTCATCCAGAAGCATTTCGTGCAAGGGGTGATGATCGGCTCCATCAAAGGATGATGGAGGTGAAATCGACCGAGGAGGTATGCCTATGCGATAACGAACGATACCGACGTGGACTCTATTCTTGTATAGCCTCTTCAAAAAAGGAGCAGAGCAGTGAAACGATACACATTTCTATTCATATCCTTGGTCGTGATAGTCGGCTTCGCCTTCGGGGCCGGTAGTCAGGACGATACCGCGCAGCTGGCCGGGGAGGTCGAGGTGACCCCGCGGGGCCAGTTCCCCATTGCCAAGGGGCCGGCTACCTTGGATATCTTCAGCACCCTGTACGCATGGACCTGGGGAGAACCGGGCGACTTCGACGACAAGTGGGTGCTGAACTGGTACGAGGATCTGACGGGCGTGAACGTCAACTGGACCGTTGCCGCAACCGACGCCAGCGAGAAGGTGAACCTGATGCTTGCCAGCCAGGCCGCGCTACCGGACATATTCCTCCACCAATTCACTCCTGAGCAGATCGCCACATACGGCTCACAGGGGCTGTTTCAGCCGATGAACGACCTGATCGACGAGTACGGTTACGGAGTCGCCCGGTCGCTGTCGTTCGATCCGGACGTCCGCAACAAGGTTACCGCTCCGGACGGTAACATCTATTCGCTTTGGCACACCTTCGAGAGCAGCCACGGAGACTACGGCCAGAAGATGTGGATCAACACCGCGTGGCTAGATCGCCTCGGCCTTGAGATGCCGACGACGATCCAGGAGTATCGCCGGGTCCTGCAGGCGTTTCGGGACGAGGATGCCAACGGCAACGGCGATCCGAACGACGAGATTCCGCTCTCCGGTTCTCACTCTGCGGGAGCCTTCGGAAGCCTCGATGGCTTTCTCATGAACGCGTTTATCTACAGTTCGGGATCCAATGGCGATCGCCTGATGCAGCGAAACGGGACCGTAGTGCCAGTCTTCACCCAGGATGCGTATCGCGAGGGGCTTCGGTATTTGAACGGGCTCTGGGAAGACGGCCTCATCGACGAGGAAATCTTCATTCAGCAGCCGGAGCAACTTCGCGCGCTCACCGAACACCCGGATGGCAGTCGGGTTGGCTCAGTACCGGTGATGCATTTCGGCGTCTTTAGCGACCTCTCCAAGGATACCAAGCTCCAATACGCTCCCCTTATGCCTCTCGAAGGTCCCGCCGGCGTGCGTCAGTCTCCGTACTACTATCCAGGGGTCAACCTCAAGTTCGTGATCACCCAAGACGCGGACAATCCCGACCTCGCCTTTCGGTGGGGCGACGGCTGGTACCTCCACGCGGCCACCGGCGATCACTTTGCAGGCTACTGGGAATTCGAGGGGAAGGAAGACGTCGCGTGGCGCCGAGCCGAACCGGACGAGGTGGGTCTCGACGGCGGCGAGGCCACCTGGATCCGCCTCCCCCTCGCGCCGGAGGATCAGAAATATGGTGGTATCGTGAACGCCTTCCCGGTTCACCACACTTACGAGTACAAGCGGGGGCTCGTGGCGGACCCGAACACCTGGCAGCATGAGCGGGAGCTCCTCGAGGCGACCTGGGACTACGAGAACTTCGGCGTTGACAAAACGCTTCCGCCGTTGTTCCTCGATGCGGCGAGCTCCGCGGAGCTTGCTGAGCTCAAGACCAACATCAACGACTTCGTCGAGGAGTCGATCGCCAAGTTCGTCTCCGGCGTGTCCGATCTCGACGACGACTGGGATCGGTACCTGGATACCCTGAACGCCATGGGCTTGGACCGCTACATTGAGCTCATTCAGCAGGGGTACACCCGGCAGTGGCAATAGCCTCCTGCCGGCGAGTTTTGTGACTACATTCGGGCCCGGCTTCCGCCGGGCCCGGTCCCGAGTTGTCGCGAGTCTAAACCCGAGGAGTGAAAGCGATGGGTTCACGAAGAGATCTCGATTCGCCTTCTGGAGAGCTTACTGAGCTTACTGATCTAGATTTTCAACTCTCGGACATCACAGGCTTCGCGGACGACCAGGACATCATCCGCCACGACGCGAGCAACATCCTCACCCACAACGGCACGTACGTCGTCTGGTACACGCGGTTCCAGCTGGACGCGGAACACTGCGACCACGAGACGGTGTACCTTCGTGACAACTACACCGAGATCTGGCGTGCGACGTCGACCGACGGAGCTCATTGGATCGAGGAAGGTCCGGCCCTTGAGGACAGCGAACCTGGGTCGATCCACGCGAAGGGAAAGCACGCGCCCCACGTCGTGCCCTACAATGGGAAGTACTACCTGTTCTACACGTTTCATCCGACTCGGGCGGTAACCGGCGACCCCAACGAGAAACACATGGGACTGGCCGTCTGCGACCGCCTCGATGGTACCTTCCAGCATTTTTCGGATGGCCCTTGCTTGGGGCCGACCAACGACGGCGTGTCCTTCGATTCGCTCCTTGTGGAAGACCCGTGCATCATTGCGTACGACGGACAGTACTTCATGTACTACAAGGGCCGCACGTCGATGGAGGACCCAACGACGATCGGCCTCGCAACGGCGTCTACGCCGGAAGGTCCGTGGCGGCGGCGGAGGCGAAACCCACTTGTCTGCGGACACACAGGGTGCGCGTGGCCTCACCGTGGCGGCGTGGCTC
>CAYTGY010000051.1:0-3528 GCA_964437265.1 uncultured Spirochaetaceae bacterium
GTACCGTATCTCCCGCCGGTGGGAACCTGAAAGAACCCGTTACCGAAGCCACCAAAAAAGCAGCCCGTTGTTTTTATGCACTCTCTCAGCAACGAGCCGACAGCAAACGTTATACGGCCATCGATCCAATCGACAGTTATTCAAAATACCTGGAATATGATGAGGTTAAGGAATACCTGAACAATAACGTTGATGATAAATGCACCGATAACACCGAAACGGTGAAGAATATCCTCATGCTGCTGGCACGCTACTCAAAGGAGCTCGCGGAACTCAAGGAGTTCAGCGGGCGCGCCTCCAAGACCGCGGCAGCGGCCTACGCCACGAACTTCAAGAAGTCCAGCCAGGAGATCTTTGACAGTATCAAGCGGAATTACGCGGAGATCCAGGCGCGGGAACGCTCTGAGGCGTCCGGCGGTCCGTCGCATGTCATGCTCCGGTTTGAGTTGGAGCCGCTGATCCCCGTGCTACTCACGCAGGCCGAGTTCTGCTCCGCCATGCGGTCAACCGTTGCGGAGGTGCGCGAAACGCAGTACGGCATCCGGGAGGCCCTGGTGGAACAGACCGGAAAACAGGCGCAGGCAACTGAGCTGCTGGAGCGTGAACGCGCCGCGAACCTCACAATCACCGGCTCCCAAGACACCGCACGGGAACTGGCCGCGGCGTTTGCGCATGAGGTTGCCCGGATCACCGAGCGGGATACCAGCTGGACCCCGTAGAGACTGCTGCGGGAATTGTGGAAACGGCGAGGCGATAGAGGACGCGTTAGAGGAGATGGTCCAGACCGCGCTCCCTGATCTGATCCACGGCCTGCTTCACCAGCTGGCCGGCTCCGGCCCGGCAGACCAACGCCCGTCCGTTCTCAATGACCACCATGACGTCGTCCACACCGCAGAGTGCTACCGGAATCTCCGAGCGCACGAATGACCCATCCGCCTGGACGCGGATCACCGGCGCAGGAGCGTCAGGACCGCCGGCCTGGAGCGCGGCAACGGCATCCCAGCTACCCACGTCACTCCAGGTGAATGACGCCGGAACCACGGCCACACGGTCGCTGCGCTCGAGCACCGCGTTGTCAATGCTGATAGCCGGTAACGCCTGATAGATACGGGCCAGGCGCTCAGCATCAGTGCAGGCAAACCAACCATCACCGACGCACCGGACATGCTGTAGCAGGTCTCCGGCAGACGGATGCCCGAACGCGCGCGCAATAGAAGGGTGATGACGTTCCAGCTCCCGCCAGAAGACTCCGGCGTTGAAACAAAACATCCCGGCGTTCCAGAGATCGCCTTCCGCAAGGTAGCGCGCCGCGGTGGGCTGATCCGGCTTCTCCTTGAACTGGTCTACTTCGTAACACTCACCGTCTCCAGCGAGTAGCGCCGCCCCGCGCTTGATGTACCCAAAACCGGTCTCCGGATGCGTGGGGCGAATGCCAAAGCATACCAGCCGGCCGGCACCGGATTCGCCAGCGGTCGGTGCGGCGGCGGCGGCGGCGGCCACCGTGGCATCTGAGACAAAGCGCTCGGTTGGCGTAATGACGTGGTCCGCTGAAAGCACCAGAACGGCCGCGCCGGCCGCGTCCCGGTCGGCTTCAGCCAGCCGTCCGCGAAGGTACGCCATGCCTACTGCAATTGCCGGCGCGGTGTTGCGGCCGGTCGGCTCGGGGATGATGGTCACACGTGCGGGCAGATCCGGATGATAGCCGGTCAGCTCGGAGAGATGGGCGGCGAGTCCGGGCACATGCGCGCGGTTGGTCACCACGGCAATGGGTCCGTCTGCCGTTGCCGCAACAGCGCGAAGCACGGATTGCTGGAAGAGACTGTGCCGCCCGCCAATGCGGAGAAGCTGCTTGGGCGCATCCGCCACTGACGCCGGCCAGAGCCGCGTTCCGGAACCTCCGGCCATTACAATTGCTGCCTCAGCCAAGACGCCCTCCCGCCAAGATCGTACCGCCTGGAGACGGTCACGGCAACCAATGCTATCCGGTGTGAGTTGACCCGGCACGAACCGCGGGCCTACAATGGGAGGCTCGGAGGATCTATGCCATCATCATTCAGCTTAGCGGTGTATCCGTGGGTCTACAAGGCAAAGTACACAGTCGGGAAGGACTGGAGCGAGGAATTTGCGGAGAAACCGCACCAGACGCCCGCGGAGGAGGCCGCACTCTCTGAGACTGATCGGCGTGGGCTCCTGGACCGGCGGAACTCGTTTCCGGAGCTGCCGCTGGTCAACTATACCACTCAGTATGGGCTTGGGTGCTTTGAGGGACTCAAGGCGTTTCCGCAGCAGGATGGCTCACTCAAGATCTTCCGACCTGATGAGAACGCCAAACGAATGGCCCGTTCCATGGACGGGTTGATGATGCCGGCATTCCCGCCACAGATGTTTGTGGACGCCGTGGTGGAGCTGGTCAGGAGAAACGGCGCATTGGGATTCAGGCCGACGTACGATTCAGCGTGGGAGAAGGACGGGTTCGTACACGGTCACGCCGTCTACCTGCGGCCTTTCTCCTACAGCGAGCCGGGGATTGGGCTCAACATGTCCGTTGCCCCGTGGGTAGTGATGATCGCAACGGAGGTGGGGAGTTACTTTGATCCGGACGCCTCCACCAAGGCCGTCACCACGGAGATGATCCGCGCGACCCCGGGTGGGACCGGCTGGATCAAATGTGACGCAAACTACGTGATCCCAATTCTGGCCAAGAAGCGTGCGCAGAAGAACGGCTACATGGAGGCGATCTTCCTGGACGCGGAGAGCAAAACGTTCGTGGAAGAGGGATCAAGCTGCAACATCTTCTTCCGTCTTGAGGACGACACCCTGGTAACGCCGTCTCTGGAGGACACGGTCCTTCCAGGAATCAACCGCGCAAGTGCGCTTGCACTGGCCACGGAAATGGGCGTCCGGTGCGAAGAGCGCAAAGTCGCTATTGATGAGGTCATGGACCGCGGTGTGGAGTGCTTTGTGACGGGAACCGCCGCTGGAGTCTCATTCATAGAGAGCATCGACCATAGGGGCAAGACGCGCGTGTTCGGAAACGGAAAGATTGGTGAGTTGACGCGGTCGCTGCGGGATCGGCTCAAGGGCATCCAGTACGGGGCCATAACGGACTCGCACGGCTGGATGGTGGACGCGTCGTAACGGGTTCAGAGACCTGGTCGTACGGGTCCATCGGCAGGTCCGCGTAGATCTGCGGCTCGTACTCGTCGCGGGGATACACTAGCTCACGCTGATTGACAAACGCCAGGTCAGCCGCCGCAGACCTGGCGAGCGTTTCCGGATCTCGTCGGTAGTTGCCTGCAGTCTCCGTTGACTCAGTGAGATAGACCAACGCATCAGAGAACTTCGCCTGATCGGCCTGCTCCACGCTGAGTCTATACAGTGTGACCCCCAGATTGTTCCGCACCTTGATGAGGTACTCGATCACCGACCGATGCTCGGTATCCTCCTCCAAGAGGAGCGTCCGGATCCGGCTTCGTCGCCGTTCCACGTCGTTGAGCACCTCACGATAGTACGCCTCCGCCGCATAGA
>CAYTGY010000051.1:3538-15069 GCA_964437265.1 uncultured Spirochaetaceae bacterium
AAACTCCTGCAGCGCGGCGTTGTAGTCGTTGTTCCGGTAGAGCACAAACCCCTGCTTGTAGTCCATCTCCGGCGAGCGGTAGCCCAACGCCTCCGCTTGATCGAACCGTTGGAGCGCGGGATCATAGTCTCGAGCCACGTAGTAGTTGACGTCACCTAACCGCGCGTACGCCCGCGCAAGAACGGGATCCGGCCCCAGCAGATCACGGTTGCGCGAGGTATCGTAGAGCTCAATGGCCCGCTCAAACTGCCCCTGGGCGTCAAGATACCGGTCCGAACCGTAGTGGTTCTCCCCAATCCGAATATGGGTGTCAATCAGCATGCGAAGGCGTTTGGCGCCGAGCGGCTGCGAGAACTCCAGGAGCTCTTGCGCGTTGGAGAGCGCAATTCGCTCCTCTCCCGGCTCGTTGACCTCTCGATAGTACCGTGCCAGGTGGTAGTGGACGTCCGGAAGGTCCGGTGCCTCATCCATGGTACGAAAGAGGATATCCTCAACCTGACCCATGCGCCCCTTGTCAATCAGGTACCCGGCCAGGTCCGCGTAGATCTGCGTCTCAATCTGCGTCTCCGGGCTCGCCTGGAAGATCTCAGCGAGCACCAGCACCTGGTCAAGGTCGTCAACTCGCATGAAGTATGCAAGCATCCGGAACAACAGCTCGTCGGTGTCCCCGTAGCGCTGGATCAGTCGGGCGTACGCCTGCCGCGCGTCCTCAAGCCGCTCCGGTTGCACCTCTCCCCACCGCAGGTAGTTGTCACCTCGGGCAAGCCACGCCTCGTAGTCGTAGGGATTGTCCACCAGAAGCAGCCGAAGCACGCGATCCGCCTTGGCGTAGTTCGCCAGCACGTCGGACTCCAACTCGGCGTAATCCAGAATCCCCTCTTTGGGCGGCTCGTTGCGCCTGACCAGGATCGCGTATTCCCCGTCACGCAACAGCGCGTGGGCCACCTGCAGTTCCTCTTCCGTCATGCCAAAGAGAAGCTGGCCGTACTTCTCCTGGGCCAGGCGATACTGCCGCTCTTCTATGAACTGCTCCGCGTAGCTATAGAACCACCGGTCAGCCGGCCACACCTCGCGCGCGGCCACAAACGTCTGGTTTCCCAGCTGATACTGCTGCTCGTCGACGTACGCAAGACCCTCGCGGTACAGATTGTTCGCGCGGATTGGGCGGTAGATCAGGTGGTACGCCATGAGCCCTACCACCCCCAACGCCACGGCTACAACAGCCGCCACCCGAAGCGCGGGGAGGATATGCTCATGAAGCTGATACGCAAAGCTTCCGCGTTCTGCCTCGAACTCCTCGCCGCTGCGCTTCTCATATCTGCGGGGTATCCGGATGCGCTTGCCCAGTATCTTGCCCAGCGCCTGCGCCGTCGCTTGCGCCGAATCGCCGGCGACAAGCATGCGGATGATCCTCTCAGTCTCCGCGGCATTGCCCTTGTCCTCTGCAATGAACTGCTCAACTTCCAGCTTCAGATTGAGCGGATAGCCGGCCAGGGTCGATTGCAGCTTGGCGAAATCCGCATCGGAGAGCTCTACGCCACCGTCGGCAATGGGCACTCCCGGCGAGACCTCCGGGACGTTGATCGCCGGATTGAGGTCCTCGTCGGTGGACTCCGCTTCTTCGAGCACGCCGAATTCGGCGCCAAAGTCGCCAAGACTGAACTCGTCAAGATCGTCTTCACCAACGTCTTCCACATCGGCCGCGTCATCCAGCGAAAAATCCGCTGACGGCTCGGCGAACTCCTCCGCGCCCGGTTCACCTGCCCCGAACATGTCGTCCGTCGGCTCTTCACCGCCGGGCATGTCGAAGGACAACTCGTCGGCCTCTTCGCCGGGTTGAGCCTCACCGCCGGGCTCCTCGTCGGTGAACTCGAACCCCTCCAGGTCCTCCCCGGCGTCCCCAAGATCAAAGCCGTTCTCCTCGAACACGCCCGACTCATCATCAAAGCTGAAGCCCTCCTCCGGAAGGCCAAGATCATCCTCCTCGGACGGCTCAGCGGTGTCCAGGTCACCAAGGTCTGCACCGGCGAATGCGGAGTCGTCCAGCCCAAAGGCGTCGTCCAGATCCTCTTCGGGAGCCGGTTCCGCGGCGAGATCATCCTCCGGCTCTGGTTCCGGCCCACCTTCCGGCTCGTCGAGAACCTCCGGCTCGTCGGCCTCATCAAAATCCGGGATGTCGCCGCCAAATCCCTCCAGGTCAAACGCGTCCGCATCAAACTCGTCCGGACCAAGCTCCTCACCCGCACCGTAGTCTTCGTCAGAGACGGTGAAATCCGGCTCCGCCTCGGGTTCGGGTTCGGGCTCGGGCTCTGCTTCGGGCTCGCCGGCGTCCGCAAACGCGTCACCGAACAGATCCTCGAGCGAGGCGTCTTCGTCAAAGGACTCCGGCTCGCCAAGCGCCTCGTCTTCAGACACCGGCTCGGCTTCGCTCGGCCCCTCCTCCTCGTCGGCGAGGGCGTCTTCGGTGAGCGAGCTGAGGAAGTCGTCGTCCGGTGGCTCGGGCGGTTCGGAGAGCTCGTCAAGACTGGGGATAGACCCCTCGTCTGCAGGCTCGTCGCCAAGGAGCTCGGTGAGATCGGCGTCAAGGCCCTCCTCGGGCGCCTCCACCTCCTCCAAGTCCTCCCCCCAGGACTGGACGACTGACGGCTCGTCACCGAGCGCGACGAGCGATTGGTTGAACCGCCTGATGTCAGCAAGGGATGGCATACGCGTTCTCTATGATAGTCGGCGTTTTCCCAGATCCGTAAAGCGGCAGCGTCGAATTGTCGATCACTATATTGGTAGTGTAGTGATACAATGCGTGGACGAACATACCTGCTTGCTATTCTGCTGATCTGTGGAACCTCACTCTCCTTGCCGGCTGTGGAGCTGCGATTGCACCAGGAGATTGCCGGCACGGAGGCCGCCGGTCCTCCGCGGGTGTTCGGAGAGAATCTCATATTCACCTTTGAGTTCGACCAGCCCGTGACACTCGCCGGCAACGACACGTCACCGGCACGGCGCCGGCACCTGGTGCAGATCGCCTTTGAGCACGAGGACTACGCCACGCTCCACCCCTTCGTGGTCAACGACGAGGGCGTGTACCTGTATACCATCCCGGTTCCTCGGGACCGGGATGAGCTCCGGTACCGGCTTGTGGTGAACGGGCTGTGGACGGCGGACCCGTTCAACCCGGCCACCGAGCTGTCGGCGTTGGGGGCTCGCGTCTCCGTGGTGCGGCTTCCTCCGCCTCCGCCGCCCACAACGTCGCCGCTCATGCTGGACCAGGGTCAGGTCGAGTTCCGCTACTCGGGCCGGCCCAACCGCTCAATCACGGTGGTGGGGGACTTCAACGGATGGGATCCGTACATGCACCGGCTGAAGGAGGTGGAGCCGGGTGAGTACGCGCTTCGAATCAGTCTCTTGCCGGGTGACCACGTGTACTACTACGTAGTGGACGGGGTCAGGCTGCGTGATCCACTGAATCCGCGGACATCGGTAATCCGGGATCGGGTTTTCGCCTCCGCTGTCACGGTTCCCTGACAAACCGGCTGCTTTTCTCTACTATTGGCGTTATGAAGCGGATTCTGGCCTACGTGTGTGCGGCTGCGTTGATCATCAGCTGCCGTTCAGAAGCGGAGCAGGGCGACACACCGGACGTCAGCCTCGCCGGCTCAGCAGGCGAGACGGCACAGACGGAGCCCCAGGAGTTGGCTGACGGGCGCGTGACGCTCGAGCTGCGTTTTGCCGTTCCCCCGGAACACGAGTTCACCGACGGGTTCGTCCATCGGATATCCGTGGAAGCGAGTGCCTCTGAGAGCGAATGGCAGCTCGGGGCGCAAGAGATGGCGAGCCCCATCAGCGTTCCGGTCACGGTGACGCGGTCGCTTGATCACCTGCGTGTCAGCATGCGAATTGGTCACTGCGAAAAGGCGGATGCGGCGGTGTGTTTTGTGCATAACGCTCGAGTGGTTATCCCCATAACCGTATCGCCAGGGGGAGACCAGTCTCTCCGGCTTGATTACCAGATCCAGTGATGGTCCGGGCGAGGAGAAACGAATGGGCGAACGAAAGCTGATCCCCATCCGGGAACGCTTCAGTGAGATCGCGGAGCAGATGAGAGAGAACTCGTCACACGCTCGGCACATCACTCCGGAGACGGTGTACCAGGAGCAGAACAAGTCGAACACGGTCCTGGTTGACCGCGTACTGGATGAACTGATCCTGCCGAGAAGCGAGGTCCTGAATATCCGGCACCTGGATCAGCTGTACGCCGAGTCCAAGGCCGGCCGATCATGCCTGGTTCTGATGGAGCACTACTCTAACTTCGACTTGCCGTGTCTCTACTATCTACTCGAGCAGGCGGGACGGAGCGAGTTGGCTGAGTCGCTGGTTGCGATCGCCGGAATGAAGCTCAACGAGGAGAGTTCGTTTGTCCGGGCGTTCAGCGAGGCGTACACTCGCGTGGTCATCTACCCGTCTCGTAGTCTGTACTCGATTGGCGATTCTACTGAGGCCAGAGAGGAACAGCACAGAGCGACGGAGATCAACATGGCAGCGACCCGTACTATGATTCGACTGAAGCACAGTGGACGTCTGGTCTTGGTGTTCCCGTCCGGGACGCGCTACCGCCCGGGCAAACCGGAGACCAAGCGCGCGGTCAAGGAGATAGACTCCTACGTAAAGATGTTCGACCGGATGGTGTTTGTGGGGATTGCCGGCAACGTGCTGCTGATCAACCCAAACGCGGACATGAGCCAGGATTTCCCCGTAGAGGATCTGGTTGTCTGCAATGTGAGCCCAATCATGGACTGCGCTGCGTTCCGGGACCGCGCACGCGAGCACGCGCCGGAGGGCGTGGACCCCAAGCAGGCTGTGGGTGACGCCATCATGTCCGAACTGGATCGGCTGCACGCGGAGACCGAAGTCATCCGCCATGAGCGGCTCAGCTAGAGGCCCTGATTGTCCCGGTACCACCGCGGAAGATCCAGCGTGAGCCGGACCGCCTGACGCTCGAATCCGTCACGCCCAAACGCCTCCTCTAGTGCAAGACTCTTGCCGTGCAGTTCCAGCACCACACGAGAGATCCCGCGGTCAAGAGAGTCACGGCAATAATGGGTCAACAGTACATCCGCAAGACCAAGGCCCCGGTACTCCGGGATGACGTAGAGCTGGACGAGGATTGACAGCAATCCCGGAGCCGCGGAGACGTCTTCTGACTCGGAAGCTGGTTCCACGGCCCACAGAAACCCGGCAAACTCCTCGGCGGGCGTTACGGCGGTCCAGATGCTCGAGCTCTTCGCAGTAGGAGCCGGGAACGGTCTACGGTGGATGGAGAAGAGGTAGTCGACTATGGCTTCGGACTCGTCACGGTACACTTCGTCAAACGCCCGCCGATCCATCTCCTCCACCAGGTCTATCTCTTCTTCGGTTGCCGGGCGTACGCTGAAATCCGTCAGCACCAGCTGGTCTGTCTGGTCGCCCTCCAGCTCAACGCGCTCCAGCCCCCATTGCTCACGAAGATCATTGTACCAAGCCAGAACCACTGCGCGCATCTCCCGGTCTTTGAAGGTGAACCACAGCCGCTCAATGTCATTGCGTTCCTTCAACGCATTCTTGAACTGTCTGAAAACGCCGCGTCCACTGGCAAGTATGACCCGCAACCGCTCTCTGAAAATGGGATTGTGCAACGTGGAGACGAATCGTTCCATGACGTTGTACCCGTCCACAGACCTCCAGGGGGGAAGCTGGAGATAGTCCGACTCCTCATCGCGTGCGCTGCTTCGTGGTATCACTCGCAGTAACCGACGGTCCAGGACGAACTCCTGGTCCTGGTTTTCCATGCCAAAGATGATCTGGTCAACCAACTCGTTGGTGAGGTCAAACTGCTCACTCATGTGCCCCCCCGCGCAGCTGCTCCACGTACCGCTTGATCCCGGATATCTTCACGCGACGTGCCCGGCCGGTTGTCCGTTCAAGAACCTCCGCTTCCCCGCGTTCATGGGTGCTTGGACTGATGATGATACGATACGGGATACCGATGAGATCTGCGTCTTTGAACTTGGTGCTGATACTCTCTTTCCGGTCATCAAAGAGCACCCGATCCGAAAGCTCGTTGTGGATCTGCGCTGCGACGCGTGAGAGGGTTGCCGACTTCCCCACGGTCATGAGAAAGCAGTCAAACGGCGCGATCTCGTGGGGCCACATGATGCCTCGCTTGTCGTGATTCGCCTCTACGGTCGCAGTCAGCAGTCGCCCCAGGCCTATGCCGTATGACCCGATGCTGGGATAGAAGCGTCCTCCGCGGGAGTCCGGGAACACCAGTCCCATGCGGCGCGAGTAGTGCTCTCCAAGCCGGAAGATGTTGCCCACCTCCACCACCCGCTGGTCTTCCAACTCCGTTCCGCAGTGAACGCAGTGCGCACCCGGGAGCACGCGCGCAATGTCCTCAACAAGAAGGCTCTCAAAGTCTCTGCCGAAGTTGGCATTGCGATAGTGAAACCCCTCTTCATTGGAGGCAATAACCAGGTTGGGAGACTGAGCCGCCACCGTATCAACGACAACGTGCACACGAGTGTCCAGCTCCATGACCTCGAGCGGTAGATCTACGGGACTGATATAGCCGGGCGTCATTCCCAGGTACTCCAGCTCGTCCCTGGCGGCCAACCGAAGTGTGCCGCCGCCAAGCACGCGAGCGAGTTTGTCAACGCTCACCTCTTGGTCTCCGCGGACCACAGCCAGCACAATCTCCCCCACCCCGGCGTACACCATGGTCTTCGCCAGTCGTGCACGAGGCACCGTTAGGTATGTCGCCAACCGGTCCATAGTGGTGCACTCCGGAGTGCTGATCTGCTCCAACGGTTCCGGCGGCTCCGGGAACGTCTCAACGGTTCCAACCGCCACGTCCGCATTGGCGGCGTATCCGCAACCGGGGCAGAGGATGACCACATCATCACCGCACGTGCACGGCATCAAGAACTCGTAGGAGCGGTCTCCGAGCATGAACCCAACCGCGGCTTCCGCGGCCACAACCGGGACCTGACACCGAGCGAAGATTCGCTCGTACGCCTGGAAGACCTTGGGAAAGAAGTTGTTCAGCCCAGTGAACGAGCGGTGGAACGAGTACGCGTCCTTCATGACGAACTCGCGTGTTCGGAGCAGACCGCCACGGACTCGCCGTTCATTGCGGTATTTGGTCTGGAACTGATACAGGAAGATGGGAAACTGTCTGTACGAGTCCACCACCGAACGCACCAGCTCTATCATCGCCTCCTCATGGGTGGGAGCCAGGACCAGGCGCTTGCCGGTGTGGTCCTTGAACTCCACCAGGTCCGCAATGGAGTCACGCCCGCTCTTCCGCCAGATGTCAAGGGGATTGACCACCGGAAGCAAGACCTCCTGGCCTCCCAGTGCGTCCATCTCCTCCGCGATGATTGCCTTGACACGGTTCAGAACGCGAGTGGCGAGCGGTAGAAAGGAGTAGAGCCCCTGCGAGAGCGGACGGATATACCCGCCGCGGAGCAGCAATGCGTGTCCTACCGACTGAACGCGCTTGGGTACCTGACGAACGGTTCGGCCGATGAGCCGGCTATAGAGCATGACACCGATTGTACGACCCCGCCGCGATACCGGTCAATTCCACCATGAGTGCTGCGAGTATTGTGGAAAACGGCCTCGGCCTTGACACGGGCCTAGTGGCAAAGGATAGTCTGGAGGCAATCCCACGGGAAGGAGCAATCAATGAGCACAATCGAATATGTAGAGGCGCGAGAGATTCTGGATTCTCGCGGCAACCCGACGGTAGAAGTCGACGTTGTCCTTGAAGACGGGTCATTCGGCCGGGCGGCCGTTCCGTCCGGAGCTTCCACCGGCGAGCATGAGGCGGTAGAGCTGAGGGACGGAGAAAAGGGCCGTTTCATGGGCAAGGGCGTTCTCAAGGCGGTGGAGAACGTGAACAACGTCATCGCCGCAGAGGTCGAGGGGCTGGACGCGCTGGATCAAGTAGACATAGACCGGACCATGATCGAGCTTGACGGAACTGATAACAAGGGCAAGCTTGGCGCGAACGCGATCCTGGGCGTATCCATGGCAGTGGCCCGCGCGGCCGCCGAGTTTCTTGGAGTCCCGCTGTTCAAGTATTTGGGAGCTTACCATTCGTGCGTGATGCCGGTCCCAATGGCGAACATCGTGAACGGTGGAGCGCACGCGGACAACTCGGTGGACTTTCAGGAGTTCATGGTAATGCCGGTGGGCGCGGAAAGCATCAGAGACGCCGTGCGCATGACGGCGGAGATCTTCCACACGCTGAAGTCGGTGCTCAAAAACAAGGGCTATAGCACCGCGGTTGGTGACGAGGGCGGATTCGCTCCAAACCTGAAGAGCAATGAAGAAGCGGTTGAGGTGATCCTCTCCAGTATAGAGAAGGCCGGGTACAAGGCGGGAGATCAGGTGATGATCGCGCTGGATCCTGCAGCCAGCGAGTTCTACGACAGCGGAAAGGGCAAATACGTCTTCAAGAAGTCGGACAAGCGTGAGCTCTCCTCTGAGGAGATGGCCTCCTACTGGGCTGAATGGGCAGGCAAGTACCCAATCATCTCCATTGAGGACGGGATGGCTGAGGACGACTGGGACGGCTGGAAGTCTCTCACGGAGAAGATCGGTTCCACGGTGCAGTTGGTGGGAGACGACCTGTTCGTGACCAACACGACGCGGCTCAGCCGCGGCATCAAGGAAGGCATCGCCAACAGCATCCTGATCAAAGTGAACCAGATCGGCTCGTTGACGGAGACCTTTGAGGCGGTTGAGATGGCGAAGCGCGCTGGATATACCGCAATTGTGAGCCACCGCAGTGGCGAGACTGAGGACGCATTCATTGCGGATCTGGTTGTGGCTCTGGAGACCGGTCAGATCAAGACCGGTAGCATGAGTCGATCAGACCGACTCGCGAAATACAATCAGTTGATGCGGATTGAAGACATGCTGGAGTCCACGGCGAAGTTCGCCGGGCGTGAGGCGTTCTACAGCATTAACAAGTAGGTAGGTCTCGGCGCCGCCGGCAGGCGGCCACGGCATTCGGGCGGCGCTCAGCAGAGCGTCGCCTTTTTTGTCTGAGGCATACGAGAGCTAGTGTTCAATGGTAAACGTGGCGAACTGCCCGCGGTAGGGGCGAACGCGCAGATCAACTCCGGTCACGCCGGCGCCGGGCGGGCCTTTGTGAACCCACTGTTTCATCTTCTCCACGGCGTCCGCCGGCCCCTCGCACACAACCGTTACGGTACCGTCCGGCTGGTTCTGGACGTAGCCTGCGACACCGTAGTTGCGGGCGGCGCGACGGGTGTTGAACCGGAACCCCACGCCCTGCACCCGGCCGTGGATAGTGGCCTCAAACGCGCGGTGGCGGGATTCGCCGTTGTCGCGCATCTCCTGGTGCACGAGGGCTACCTACCCCCGGCGCGAGCGGCGATCAGTTCGTCGATCCTCTCCTGGAGACGGTCCAGCTCAAGCGGCTTGGGCATGAACGCGTCAGCTCCCTCGGCCAGAATGGACTCTATCTCCTTGGGATCGTCCAGACCGGAAACCGAGATGACGATGGGCTTGGCAATTGAGGAGTCATCCTTGATGCTCCGCGCAAGCTTGTGACCGTCTACGCCTGGCAGATCGATGTCAAGGACAATCACCCCGGGCTTCTTCTCAGCGAGCATCTTCCCCGCCTCAAAACCGTCGAACGCCTGGAATACGTTGAAGTCTGGGTACTTCTTGGTCAGGTACTGCGTTACCAGGTTGTTCAGGTCGCGGTCATCGTCAACGACCAGAATAGAATCCACTTCCATCTGTTCCTCTAGAATCCGCTGAAGCTCTTCCGGCATCCGCATACCACGCGAGTGGAGGAACTCCACCAGGTCCTCCGAATACACGCGATACTGACCGCCCGGAGTTGTGAACGCCTTGAGGTACCCATTCTTGATCCAGTTGATGGCGGTCTGATTCACCACGCCGCAAATATTTGCAACCTCGAGCGCGCTGAAGATGCGAACCTTCTTGTCGTTCTTTGCCATTGCTCCGTCCTTGCAGGGTGGCCCGTCAAGCAGGCCACCACTGGACACTACATGAAATCGTATAGGTGATATATCCAGAATGTCAACCCAAAAATCTATTTTCTTTTGAAGGTTTCTTATGCGGCTAATTGGACCACAATGGTGGAGATTATGTGGTTTTCCGGCGCTCCATCGCCTCTCCTATCACGCCGGAGGAGAATCCGGCGGCCCGGAGCTGATACCGAAGGTCGTCGCGATCCTGCGCACCGGTTGGATCAACGCGATCCAGAAGGCGGAGCGCGGCGCGGATGATACTGTCCGGATCCTGTTCCAGCACGTGGTGCAGCGCCTGGTTGGCTACGTCGTTTGAGACGCCTCGCTCGCGCAGGCGAGCAATCAGGACACGCTCGCCCTCCGGCCGCCGGCGCAGCCGCGAACGGAGCCACTCCCGTGCAAACCGTGCGTCGTCAAGCAGACCGCGGTCCTGCAGATAATCAAGCGCCGCGATAATGGCGTGTTCTGCGTATGAGCGTTGGAGGAGCTTTCGGCGAAGAAGAAAGCGGGTCTCTTCTTTTCTGGCCAGGAGTGAAAGCGCCTGCTCGCGTGCCTGGATGAGCTGCGACGCGCTGAGGATGTGCGCGACCTGCTCCTCGCTGAGGGCATCACCCGCATGGAACGGCCGTTCCTCCCAGACCCGCATGGCGACGTCCACTTCCGTGCCGTCCGAAAAAAAGACCCGGAGCTCTGCCCCGGGTCGTGATCGCTTCTTCTTCTGTACGTCTACGACGTTAGCGCTTGGAGAACTGGAACTTTCTCCGTGCTCCACGCTGTCCATATTTCTTACGCTCAACCATGCGAGAATCACGAGTCATGAAGCCGTTCGCCTTGAGAGAGCTGAGATTCGTCTCATCATACGCAACAAGGGCGCGAGAAATGCCGTGCAGAATTGCACCGGCTTGGCCCGCAAGACCACCGCCTCTGACGCTCACCAGTATGTCAAACTTGGCCAGACTGTCAGTTGCGGCAAGCGGCTGGTTGATGACATACAAGTGCGTCTGGTTGCCAAAATACGTGTCCGCCTTGCGTCCGTTGATGGTGATCTCCCCGCTGCCGGCGCGCAGGTACACCCGCGCAACGGAGGTTTTGCGGCGGCCGGTGCCAATTGCTAGATTCTCTACCACGTCACTTCTCCTACCGAATCTCTATCTGCTCAGGCTGCTGTGCGGCGTGTGGGTGCGCCTCACCGGCGTACACCTTCACATTCTTGAACAGCTTACGCCCGAGCCGGTTCTTTGGAAGCATCCCGCGAATAGCGTGCTCCACCGGGTATGTGGGCTTGCGGACCAGCATTTTGTAGAACGGCTCTGCGGTCAATGATCCTGGATAACCTGAGTGCCGGTAGTACATCTTCTGGGTCGTCTTGCGGCCGGTGAGTCGGACCTTGTCCGCATTCACCACGATCACGTAGTCTCCAACTTCTTGATGCGGCGTGTACTCCGGCTTGTGTTTGCCGCGGAG